>NZ_JADGMP010000036.1:0-194552 GCF_015549295.1 Cupriavidus sp. IK-TO18 | reverse complement strand
TCGATCGCCGGCGGCGGCGACACGCTGGCCGCCATCGCCAAGTACGGCATTGCCGACCGCGTGGGCTACATCTCCACCGGCGGCGGCGCGTTCCTGGAATTCCTGGAAGGCAAGAAGCTGCCCGCCTTTGAAGTGCTGGAACAGCGCGCAGCAGGCTGAAGCATCCGCCGGGCCTGGCGCCGTGCCGGGCCCCCGTCCTTCACCAAGGAAACCCGCGCATGACCCGTTCCACCAAGATCGTCGCCACCATCGGCCCCGCTTCCAGCTCGCTGGAGATCCTGACGCGCATGATTGCCGCGGGGGTCGACGTGGTGCGGCTGAATTTCTCGCACGGCAGCGCGCAGGACCATATCGACCGCGCCCGGCTGGTGCGCGAGGCCGCGCAGGCGTGCGGCCGCGAGGTCGCGATCATGGCCGACCTGCAGGGGCCCAAGATCCGCGTCGGCAAGTTCGAGCATGGCAAGATCACGCTCAAGCCGGGCGACCCCTTTGTCCTCGATTCCGCCTGCCAGCTCGGCAACGAAGAACGCGTCGGCCTGGACTACCAGGACCTGCCGCGCGATGTCGGCCCGGGCGACCTGCTGCTGCTCAACGACGGCCTGATCGTGCTGGTGGTGGACCGGGTGCTGGGCACCGAGATCTTTACCACCGTGCGCATCGGCGGTGATTTGTCCAACAACAAGGGCATCAACCGCCAGGGTGGCGGCCTGTCGGCGCCGGCATTGACGGCCAAGGACATGGACGACATCAAGACCGCCATGGCCCTGGGCGCGGATTACGTCGCGGTCAGCTTCCCCAAGAACGCGACCGACATGGAAATGGCGCGCCAGCTGGCCGCCGTGGCCGGCCAGCCGCACGGCCACAAGGCACGCATGATCGCCAAGATCGAGCGCGCCGAGGCCATCCACCCGGGCGTGCTGGAAGAAATCCTGCAGGCGTCCGACGGCATCATGGTGGCGCGCGGGGACCTCGCCGTGGAAGTCGGCAACGCTGCCGTGCCCGCGCTGCAGAAGCGCATGATCAAGCTGGCGCGCGAAGCCAACAAGCTCACCATCACCGCGACGCAGATGATGGAAAGCATGATCGTCAACCCGGTGCCGACGCGCGCCGAAGTGTCGGACGTGGCCAACGCCGTGCTGGACGGCACCGACGCGGTGATGCTGTCGGCCGAGACCGCCGCCGGGCGCTACCCGGTCGAGACCGTCGAGGCCATGGCCGCGGTCTGCATCGAGGCCGAGAAGTCCGAGGTGGTGCAGCTCGACACCGACTTCCTGAACCAGACCTTCTCGCGCATCGACCAGTCGGTGGCGATGGGTGCGCTGTTCACCGCCTATCATTTGCAGGTGAAGGCGATTGCCGCGCTGACCGATTCCGGCGCCACCGCACTGTGGATGAGCCGTCACCGCATCCATGTGCCGATCTACGCCATGACGCCCAACCTGGCCTCGCAGCGCAAGATGCAGCTGTACCGCAACGTGGTGCCGCTGCCGCTGCAATCCAGCGCCGACCGCGACACCGCGCTGGAGCAGGCCGAAGAGCTGCTGCTGGCGCAGGGCGTGGTGCAGCGCGGCGATTTCATCGTGCTGACCATCGGCGAGCCGATGGGGCAGCCGGGCGGAACCAACACCCTGAAGATCGTCAGGGTGGGGCATTGAGCGCCGACAGAAAAATACAGAGACATCCCATTTTTATCTAGGAGTTAGACATGCCACTCGTTTCGATGCGCCAGCTGCTGGACCACGCAGCCGAGAACAGCTACGGCCTGCCGGCCTTCAACGTGAACAACCTCGAGCAAGTGCAGGCCATCATGCAGGCGGCCGACGAGGTCAACGCTCCGGTGATCATGCAAGCCTCGGCCGGCGCCCGCAAATACGCCGGCGAGCATTTCCTGCGCCACCTGATCGAAGCCGCTGTTGAGGCTTATCCCCATATTCCGGTGGTGATGCACCAGGACCACGGCCAGTCGCCGGCGATCTGCCAGGGCGCGATCGACCTGGGCTTCTCGTCGGTGATGATGGACGGCTCGCTGCGCGAAGACGGCAAGACCCCGGCCGAGTACGACTACAACATCGACGTCACCCGCAAGGTGGTGGCACTGGCCCACGCCGTCGGCGTGACCGTGGAAGGCGAACTGGGCTGCCTGGGCTCGCTGGAAACCGGTGAGGCCGGCGAAGAAGACGGCATCGGCGCCGAAGGCGTGCTGGACCACTCCATGCTGCTGACCGATCCGGAGCAGGCCGCCGACTTCGTCAAGGCCACCCAGCTGGACGCACTGGCCATCGCCATCGGCACCTCGCACGGCGCGTACAAGTTCACCCGCAAGCCCACCGGCGACATCCTGGCGATCAGCCGCATCAAGGAAATCCACGCCCGCATCCCCAACACCCACCTGGTGATGCACGGCTCGTCGTCCGTTCCGCAAGAACTGCTGGAAGAAATCCGCAAGTTCGGCGGCGACATGAAGGAAACCTACGGCGTGCCGGTCGAGGAAATCCAGGAAGCCATCAAGTACGGCGTGCGCAAGATCAACATCGATACCGACATCCGCCTGGCCATGACCGGCGCGATCCGTCGCTTCTTTGTCGAGAACCCGAGCAAGTTCGACCCGCGCGAATACCTGAAGCCGGCCCGCGAAGCCGCCAAGCAAGTGTGCAAGGCGCGCTACATCGCTTTCGGCTGCGAAGGCCAGGCCAGCAAGATCAAGCCGGTCACGCTGGTCGACGTCGCGCAGCAGTACAAGTCGGGCAAGCTGGCGCAGGTCGTGCAGTAATTGTCCCGTGTCCGCCTTCCGCGCAAGTGGAAGGCGGATCGCAGTTCCGGCCGCCGCGGCACGCATGTTGCGCCCGGCGGCTTCGCCGTTTTATCGGAACCATCATGTCCAACGCTCTCTACCAGTCCTCCATCAACTCGCTGCCGCTGCTGGGCCACGGCAAGGTGCGCGACAACTACGCCGTCGGCAATGACAAGCTGCTGATCGTCACCACCGACCGCCTGTCGGCGTTCGACGTCATCATGGGCGAGCCGATCCCCGACAAGGGCCGCGTGCTGAACCAGATGGCCGACTTCTGGTTCAAGAAGCTGGCGCACATCGTGCCGAACCATGAGACCGGCATCGCGCCCGAAACCGTGGTCGCGCCGGAGGAAGTGGAGCAGGTCAAGGGCCGCGCCGTGGTGGTCAAGCGCCTGAAGCCGATCCTGGTCGAAGCCGTGGTGCGCGGCTACCTCGCCGGCAGCGGCTGGAAGGACTACCAGGCCACCGGCAAGGTGTGCGGCATCGCGCTGCCGGCCGGCCTGCAGAATTCGCAGAAGCTGCCCGAGCCGATCTTCACCCCGGCCGCCAAGGCCGAGATGGGCGAGCACGACGAGAACATCTCGTTCGCCGAGGTCGAGGCCCGCATCGGCATCGCGCTGGCGCGCCAGATGCGCGAGATCTCGATCCGCCTGTACAAGGAAGCGGCCGAATTTGCCGCCACGCGCGGCATCATCATCGCCGACACCAAGTTCGAGTTCGGCCTGGACGACAACGGCGTGCTGACGCTGATGGACGAAGTGCTGACCGCCGATTCGTCGCGCTTCTGGCCGGCCGATTCGTACCGGGTGGGCACCAACCCGCCGTCGTTCGACAAGCAGTTCGTGCGCGACTGGCTGGAAGCGGTGCGCATCGACGGCAAGCCGTGGCCCAAGACCGCGCCGGCGCCGCAGCTGCCGGATGACGTGATCGAGAAGACCGCGGCGAAGTATCGTGAGGCGCTGACGCGCCTGACGGGCGAAGAGCTGAAGTAATTTCGTTGCCACCGGCTTCTCAAAAGCCAATGGTGTTCCCCCCTCCCGCAAGCGGGAGAGGGGAGCAAACAAGCAAGGATCAAACGTGAGCAAGCAAGACAAGCCGCTGGTCGGCGTCGTGATGGGCAGCAGTTCCGACTGGGACGTGATGCAGCACGCGGTGGCCATGCTGAAGGATTTCGGCGTGCCGTTCGAAGCCCAGGTGGTGTCCGCGCACCGCATGGCCGACGACATGTTCCGCTATGCCGAGACCGCGCGCAGCCGCGGCATCCGCGCCATCATCGCCGGCGCCGGCGGTGCCGCGCACCTGCCGGGCATGATCGCCGCCAAGACCATCGTGCCGGTGTTCGGCGTGCCCGTGCCGTCGAAGTACCTGCGCGGCGAGGATTCGCTGCTGTCGATCGTGCAGATGCCCAAGGGCGTGCCGGTCGCCACCTTCGCCATCGGTGAAGCGGGCGCCGCCAATGCCGCGCTGCATGCCATCGCCACGCTGGCGACCACCGACGACGCCCTGGCCGACGCGCTGGAAGCCTTCCGCGCCAAGCAGACCGAAGCCGCGCGCGCCATGACTTTGCCGCTGTAATGCTGCCGCAGTAATTCTCCGGACCCACACGGAACCGAGCAATGCCGACCGATATCCATCCCTACCTCTCCGAAGCCCACACGCCGGAATCGCGCGCCGAATTCGGCGTCGACCGTCCCGACGCGCCCATCCTGCCCGGCGCGTGGCTGGGCATGCTGGGCGGCGGCCAGCTCGGCCGCATGTTCACGCATGCGGCGCAGGCGATGGGCTATCGCGTATGCGTGCTCGATCCCGACCAGGACAGCCCGGCGGGCGCGGTGGCCGACAAGCATATCTGCGCCCAGTACACCGACGAGGCCGCGCTGGCCGAGATGGCCAAGCTGTGCCAGGCGGTGAGCACCGAGTTCGAGAACGTGCCGTCGCTGTCGCTGGACCGCCTGGAGCAACTGGGTTCGTTTGTCGCGCCGCGCGGCTACTGCGTCTCGATCGCGCAGAACCGCATCGGCGAGAAGAAGTTCTTTGCCGCCTGCGCCGAGCGCACCGGCGTGCCGACGGCCCCGCACTGGGTGATCCAGCACGACGCCGATGTCGACCAGCTGCCCGACCACGTGCTGCCCGGCATCCTCAAGACCGCGCGCATGGGCTACGACGGCAAGGGCCAGGCCCGCGTGAAGACGCGCGACGACGTGCGTGCCGCGTGGAAGGCGATGCAGCACGTGCCGTGCGTGCTGGAACGGATGCTGCCGCTGGCCTATGAAGTCTCGGTACTGGCCGCGCGCGCCGCGGACGGTTCCACCGCGACCTGGCCGCTGGCCGAAAACGTGCACCGCGACGGCATCCTGTTCTCGACGCAAATGCCGTCGACCAGCGTCTCGCACGAGATCGCCGACCGCGCCCGCGCCGCGGCTGCCGCCATCGCCACGGAAATGGGCTATGTCGGCGTGCTGTGCATCGAGTTCTTCGTGCTGACCGACGGTTCGCTGGTCGCCAACGAAATGGCGCCGCGCCCGCACAACTCGGGCCACATCACCATGGATGCGTGCGAGACCAGCCAGTTCGAGCAGCAGGTGCGCGCCATGGCCCGCCTGCCGCTGGGCAGCACGCGCCAGCACTCGGCCGGCAAGATGCTGAACCTGCTGGGCGATGTGTGGTTCGAGTTCGGGCTGGAACGCACCCCCGCGTGGGACGAGGTGGTGGCGCAGCCGGGCGCCAAGCTGCACCTGTACGGCAAGAACGATGCGCGCCCGTCGCGCAAGATGGGCCACGTCAACTGCATCGGCGAGCATGCCGAGGCAGCCGACGCTGCCTTTACCGCCGCCGCGCAGGCACTGCATATCCCGCTCTGACGCAAGGAACACGATGTCGCCGCGCACGCCCACGGCTGCTGAACTCGATGAAGCCGTCCGCCTGCTCGAGGCGGGGCAACTGGTCGCTTTCCCGACCGAGACGGTCTACGGGCTGGGCGCCGATGCCGAGAATCCCGAGGCGGTCGGCCGCATCTTCGCGCTGAAGGGACGGCCGTCCAACCACCCGGTGATCGTGCATGTGGTCGACGGCGCCGATATCAGCTACTGGACCGACGAGGTTCCGGAAGCCGCGCAGAAGCTGATCGATGCATTCTGGCCGGGGCCGCTGACGCTGATCCTGAAGCGCGCTTCGCATATCAATGCCGCGGTGGCGGGCGGGCAGGACAGCATCGGCTTGCGCTGCCCGTCGCATCCGGTGGCGCAGGCGCTGCTGGCGCGCTTCAAGCGCGGTCGCGGCGGTATTGCGGCGCCTTCGGCAAACAAGTTCGGGCAGGTCAGCCCGACCACCGCGCAGCATGTGCGCGAAGAGTTCGGCGACGCGGTCTATGTGCTGGAAGGCGATGGGGTCGAGGTCGGGATCGAATCGACCATCGTCGATCTGTCGCGCCTGGACGCCGGCGTCGGGCCGGTCCTGTTGCGTCCCGGTGCCATCACGGTCGGAATGCTGGCGCAGGTGCTGGGCGAAGCGCCGATGCCGCCCGATGCTGCCGCGCCACGCGCATCAGGCACCCTGAAGGCGCACTACGCTCCGCACACGCCCTTGTTGCTGGCGGATGCGCAGGCGGCTGCCGCGCGGCTTGCCGCTCTGCCTGCGGCTGCGCGTGTGGCCTGGGTGGGACGAGCGCCGCTGGCGGATCAGCGCTGCACCTGGGTGCAGGCGCCCGCGGATGCTGCCGCGTATGCGCAGGAGCTGTATCGGTTGTTGCGCAAGCTCGACAAGCAGGGCTATTCGCAGCTGGTGTTCGAGACGTTGCCTGAAGGGCAGGATTGGGCCGGGGTGCGGGATCGGCTGGAGCGGGCGGCTGCGGCGTTTGGTGGCTGAAGCGGGTTCCGGCTGGCATTTCCAATGCGCCAGTCCTCAACCCAACAACCGCAACACCGTATAAACCGCCATCCCCACAGCAATCATCCCCACCATCCGCCGCGTCAGCAGGTAGAACGCGGTGGCCACCACCCCTGCCACCAGCTTGTAGTTCGACAGCGCCACGGTGAAATGCCCCTGCCAGGTCATCAGGTCTGGCAGGATGATCGCCGCCAGCGCCGCTGCGGGCGCATAACGCAGGGCCCGCTGGATGCGGTCAGGCACCGACACGTGCTCGCCGGCCATCAGGAACAACGCGCGCGTCAGCACCGTGACCACCGCCATGCCAACCAGCGCGATCCAGATCTCGGCATGGCTCATGCGCGGTCTCCTGGCGGTGCGTCAGCCGCATTGCCAATCGGCGGGGACTTGCGCTTGCGGATACCCCGCAGCGTAGCCCGCGCCGCCAGTTCATCGGTCGCCATGCCCGCAGCAATCGCACCGACCACCGCCACCACCAGCCCGAGCCGGTACGGCAGGTCAAAGCACAACAACGCCAACACCGCCGAAATCACCACAGCCATCAGCGTCGAGCGCGAATTGATGGTGGCGATCATCACCGGGATCAGCGCCATCGTGCCCGCCAGCCCCAGCCCCCAGCTGTCCGGGAACAGGCTCGCCAGCACGATGCCGAGGATCGACGACACCTGCCACATCGCAAAGTTGGTCAGCGCCATGCCCCAGAAGTAGCCTTCCTTGCCAGGCTCATAGCCCGGCGTCGAATACTTCTGCAGGAAGTAGACGAAGTGCAGGTCGCCGTTGAAGAACCCCAGCACCGTGCGCCGCGCCAGTGTCAGGTAGCTGAAGTGCGGCTGCATGGCGGCGCTGAAGATGACGAAGCGCAGGTTCACCATGGCCGCGGTCAGCCAGATGGTCCACAGCGGCAGCCCGGCGGCGAACAACGGCAGCACCGCCAGCTGCGCCGAGCCGGCATAGACCAGCAGCGACATGCCGATGGCTTCGGGCACGGTCAGCACCGACTTGCTCATCGCCACGCCGGTCACCAGCCCCCAGGAAAACACCGCGGGAAGGGAGGGGGCAAAGCGGCGTACGCCGGCCATGAAGCCGTCGCGTTCGGCGGGTGCGAAGCGATGCCAGAAGCGCAACCACACCGAGGGTTGTCGGGAAGTCATGTCAGAGGAAAGGGGGCAATGCAGGCCCGGCGCCGGGGGCTGGCCCGGAAAGCTGCCGCCGCAGGACGCGGCCGGCACCCTGGCATTATAGGGTCGGAACGCATCCTGGTAAGTGGGCGCTTAACAAAATGCCGCGCCGGCGTTGGCGGCAGGCCACGCGGGGTGGCCGATCCGCCAATGCCGGCGCAATCTCAGGGCGCGCCGCGATACACCCACTGCATCAGCGCGTCGTGCGCCTCCCGCGCCTGCGAGGCGTTGGGGTGGTTGATCATGCTCACCAGCACGTAGCGGCTGCCGTCTTCCGCGTCGACATAGCCGGCCAGCGCACGCACGTCGGCCAGCGTGCCGGTCTTGAGGTAGCCGCTGCCGGCCGCATTGGCGCCGGTCATCCGGTTGCGCAGCGTGCCGTCGACGCCCAGCACCGGCAGCGAATCGACCAGCGCCGGGCCCACGCTGCTGGCCGCCGCCTGCTGCAGCAGGCGCGCCATGTCGTAGGCGCTGATGCGTTCCTCGCGCGACAGGCCGGAGCCGTTGTCCAACACCAGCCCGGGCATGTCCAGCCCCTGCTTCGCGAGCCAGCGCCGCACCACGCGGATCGAGCGCTCGGGGCTGGCCGGGCCGCCGCGGTCAAGCTCGGCGCCGATGGTCAGGAACAGCTGGCGCGCCATCACGTTGTTGGAGAACTTGTTGATGTCGCGCACGATGTCGGACAGCGGCAGGCCATAGTGGCGCGCCAGCAGCACCGCGCCGCGCGGCACCTTGCCGCTGCGCAACGCGGGCAGGCGGGTAAAACGCCCGCCGGCGCGCTGCCATTCGGCGACAAAGCCGCCCCAGGTGAATTCCGCGTGCGACAGCGTGGCGATATTGAGCACGTGCTCGCCGCAGTCGCTCGAATAGTCACCGGCGAACGATGCCAGCACGGTGCCGTCGGCCTGCGGCTGCACGCTGGGGGTGGCGCGGCTTTGCCAGTCGCCGCAGCGGCCGTTGGTCAACGCCAGCTGGTTGTCGAGCTTGACTTGCGCCAGCTCCGGCGTGACGCTGACCGCCACCGTCTGCGTGACGGGATCCGGCGTCAGCGTGAACGACAGCGTCTTGAAGGCATAGAGCAGGGCATCGGGGCCGACGTTGTAGGCGCGCTGCACTTCGCCGTCGATGGTGCCGTTGCCGTCCAGGCCATCGGCAAAGTAGCTGCGGTCCAGCACCAGGTCGCCGTTGATGGCGGTGGCGCCGCCGGCGCGGGCGCTGGCGACCAGCTTGGCCATTTCCTCCGGCACCAGCTTGGGATCGCCGCGGCCCCGCAGGTAGACATTGCCGTTGACGGTGCCGTCGAAGCCGGGCTGCGCGTCGGCGTAGAGCGCGGTCTGCCAGCGGTAGTCGGGTCCCAGCAGCTGCAGGCCGGCGAAGGTCGTGACCAGCTTCATGGTCGAGGCCGGATTCATCGGCTGCTGCGCGTTCCAGCTGGTGCGCGCGCTGGGTGCGCCCAGCTTGACTACGTAGAAGCTCGCGGCCGAAGCCGGCACGCCGGCGCGGCGCAGGGCCGCGGCCACTTGCGCCGGCACGCCGGCCCGCACCAGGCCGGCATCGGCGGAAGGCGTGGCCTTTGCCGCCTTGCCGGCAATCTGGTCCTTCTGTGCTTTCGCGCTTTTCTGGACCTTCTGGGATTTCTGTACCTTGGCCGGCGGCCTGGCCAGCGCCGGCGCGATGACGGGCCCACCGGCCATCAGCAAGGCGGCGGCAAGAAGAGGCGACAGGCGGCGCAGCAGCGCGCCAGTTCGCGATGCGGTACGCGTGGCGGTTGTTCTTGGCATGGCGGCCATGTTAACGCATGGCAAGCGCCTGCCGGATGACAGCAGCGTGGCGCTCAGCCCGCGCGCGGCGGCGCCAGCCGGGACAGCAGCGATTTCAGCGTGGCCTGGTCGCTGTCGGACAGCGCGCTGCCCACATGCGCGTCATGCTCGACCACCGCGCGGGTGGCAGCGTCCAGCGTCTTGCGGCCCGACGGCGTCAGCACCAGGCTGTAGGCGCGCCGGTCGCCCGCCGCCGGGCGGCGCGCGACCAGATTCATCTCTTCCAGCGCATCGACCAGCAGCACCGCACCCGAGCGCGCGATGCCCAGGATGCGCGCCAGCTCGGTCAGCTTCAGGTGCGGATTGCGCGAGATGATCACCAGCGCCGAGAAGCGCGGCGGGGTGATCTGCCATTGCGACAGCGACAGCACGAAATCCTCGTAGATGCGGATCTGCGCGCGGCGGATGGCGTAGCCGATCAGGCTGTCGAGCACGCCATAGTCGATATTGGGCACATGCGGATCGAAGCCGGCGTCGGCCACCGCCGGATCCGGCGCAAGCGGCTCGCGCGGCTTGCGCCGCGCGCTGGCGGTGTGCGAGCTGCCAGTCTTGCCTGCCGCGGCGGGTGCGTCGGGTGCACCGGATGCACTGGATGCACTGGATGCGTTAGGGATCATTGCAGTAGTTTCCAGTTGCCGTTGTCGATTGTCAGCATAACGCGGCCGCGCTGGTCAAAGCCATAGTGGTCTTGCCCACTGTAATTGAGCACGCCGTGCGACACCACGATGTCCTTTTCGCTCTCCAGCGCCTGGCGCAGCGCCTGGCGGAAGGCCGGCGTTCCCGGTTTGGCGCTTTTCAGCGCCACCGGCACGATCCGCTCCAGCACCAGTCCGGCATCGTAGGCATGCGCGCCGAACTGCGTGCGCGATTCGGCGCCATATTGCTTCTCGTAGCGGGTGACGTAGTCGAGTCCCGGCTTGCGCACCGGGTCGCCGGCTGGCAGCTGCTCCGGCACGATCACCGGGCCCGCCGGCAGGATCGCGCCATTGACCAGGCGTCCGCCGATGCGGATCAGGTCCTTGGTGGCGGCGCCGTGGGTCTGGTAGATGGCGCCGCCGTAGCCGCGCTCGCGCAGCGTGGTATGCGGCAGCGCCGCACCGGTGCCGGCGCCGGCGATCAGGATGGCGTCGGGCTTGGCGGCGATCAGCTTGATGGCCTGCGCGGTCACGCTGGTATCGGCGCGGCCATAGCGTTCGGTGGCGATCAGGCGCAGGCCGTTGGCGGTGGCGGCGGCGGTGAAATCCTTCAGCCAGGTCTCGCCATAGGCGTCGGCAAAGCCGATAAAGCCGATGGTCTTGACGCCTCTGGTCTTGGCGGTGGCGGCGACGGCGTTGGCCATCAGCCGCACCGGCTGCGCCAGCCGGAAGGTCCAGGCGCCCCGGCCGGGCTTGAGCTCGATCGGCGAGAAGGCAAGCTGGACGGTCTGGCTTTCCTCGGCGACCTCGGCAATGGCGATCGACGGGGCGACCGCGGATGAGCCGAGGATGATGTCGACCTTGTCTTCGGAGACGAAGCGGCGCGCGACCTTGGCGCCCTGGGTGGGATCGGAGGCATCGTCCAGCACGATGTAGCGGACGGCCTCGCCGCCGATCTTCTGCGGCAGGTACGGCATCGAGTTCTTCTGCGGGATGCCGAGCGAAGCGGACGGCCCCGTCGTCGACAGGCTGACGCCGACGGTAATGTCGGCCAGTGCGGCGTTGGCGGCGAAAGCGAGGGCGGCGGCCAGCGTCAGGTGGGTGAGGCGGGTGAGCCGGGTGATCGGGGTGAGGTTCAGGGGCGCCATGTTGTCTCCTCTTGATGGTTTATTTTTGGTTGTGGCCTGGCGGACCGCGACGCTATCGCCCGCCCTGCATCGACTGCCGGTCGAACCCCGCCAGCTGCTTGTACCGCAGCGAAATCGCCTCCAGCTCGGCGCGTGGGATCACCTGCCCGATATCGTTGAACCCCTGCGGCGCGCGTTCCTCCGCCAGCTGCATCACCTGCTCCGGCCCGTTCATGCGGTTGCGCAGCACGATGCCCGCGGTGCGCGGCAGGCGCTCGGCCTCGTATTCGCGCAGCGCGTAAGGCGTATCTTGCGTGCCCAGCAGGCTGTCGACGAGGTAGCGCGCATCCAGGATCGCCTGCGCGCTGCCGTTCGAGCCGATCGGGTACATCGGGTGTGCGGCATCGCCGAGCAGCGTGACGCGGTCGAAGGTCCAGCGCGGCAGCGGGTCCTTGTCGACCATCGGGAATTCGTAGATCGCCGCCGCACCATCGATCAGCGCGGGAATGTCGATCCAGTCCCACTGCCAGCCGGCAAACTGCGCGCGGAACACCGACTTGTCCACCTGCTTGTTCCAGTCGCTGCGCGGCGGCGTGTCAGGCACGCTGTCGGGCACGCGCAACTCTGCGATCCAGTTGACCAGCGAGCGACCCTGCCGGCGCAGCGGCTCGGAGATGGGATAGGCGACGAACTTCTGGTCCTGGTGGCCGGCCATGAACATCGAGCGTCCGTCGAGGTAGGCGGGCGCCTCCGTGACCGCGCGCCACAGCATGCGGCGCGAGAAGCGCGGTGCATCGCCGGTGGCGTAGAAGTGGTGGCGCACCGCGGAGTGGATGCCATCGGCGCCGACCAGCACGTCGGCGCTGGCTTCCACCTCGGCGCCATCGCCGCGGCGGCGCAGCACGAAACGCGCCGGCCCGCGCGCGCCGGTATCGAGCACGGTCTCGAACGCATGCCCGGTGTGGACCGCATCGGCACCCAGTCGCTCGACCACGGTGCGATGCAGCAGCATCTGGAACTCGCCGCGATGGATCGAGAACTGCGGCCAGTCGTAGCCCGCCGCCAGCCCGCGCGGTTCGTGCCAGATGCGCTGGCCCAGTTTGTTGTAGTAGGAGAGCGACGAGGTCTCGATCGCAAGCTCGGCCAGCGCGTCGCGCAGGCCGAGCTCGGACAGGATGCGTACCGCGTGCGGCAGCAGGTTGATGCCCACGCCCAGCGGGCGCAGCGATTCGCTGGCTTCCCAGACTTCGGCGTCGATGCCGTGGCGGTGGCACAGCAGCGCCAGCGTCAGCCCGCCGATGCCGCCGCCGGCGATTGCGATCTTCATGTTGTCTCCCCGCTTGCGGCGCGCAGATGCGCACCCGGTCCGTCGAATTTTGTTATTGAGTATAACAATTCGCGTCCGCACGGCAAGGCGGGGAAACACCCCGGAGTGCCTGCTCCGGGGTCAGGAAAAACCCGGCCTCAGCCGGCCGCCGCGCCGTCAGGCCTCGCGGCGGCGTGCTGCAGCGACGGCACCGGGAACACGATGTCGTACAGCCAGTTGTACACCAGCGCGTAGACCATGTAGAAGACGGCCACGGCGATATCCATGATCAGCGCATCGAGCAGGCTGATATTCAGGTACCACGCCAGCGCCGGCAGGAACACCACCAGCAGGCCCACCTCGAACAGGATGGCGTGCAGCACCCGCACCACGACCGACTTGCGCAGCTGGCCGGTCCAACGCAGCATGGCCTTGTCGAACAGCAGGTTGTACAGGTAGTTCCAGCCGGTCGCGATCAGCGACGCGACCGCGCCGATCAGGCCCATCTGGTGCAGCTCGTAGCCGAAGGCCCAGCTGGCCAGCGGCGCGAAGATCAGCAGGCCGACAACCTCGAAGCCAACGGCGTGGCGGATCCGGTCGCGGGTAGTGCGCATGATTTTCCTCCTGCGAGGCAATAATTCAGACCCGGCCAAGTCTATCTGCTTTGCAGGGATTGCCAAGTTGGATACTATCGTCAGAACCGATAGATGTCGCAGAAGGGCGCCGTATGAGTCTCTCGCTGGAGCAACTCCAGGCTTTCGTCGCTGCCGCCGAGGCGGGTTCTTTTTCCGCCGCCGCGCGCCGGCTCGGCAAGGCCCAGTCAGTGGTGAGCGCCGCCGTGTCGAACCTGGAGATCGATGTCGGCAACGCGCTGTTCGACCGCGCCGGCCGCTATCCCGTGCTGACCCCGGCCGGCGAGCGGCTGCTGGCGGAAGCGCGCGTGATCCTGGAACGCTGCGAGCACTTCCGCGGCGTGGCCAAGAGCCTGGGCGAGGGCGTGGAGACGCGGCTGGTGCTCGCCGTCGACGAGCTCTACCCGGAGGAAACGCTGGGCCAGCTGCTCGAAGCGTTCTCCGGCCGTTTCCCGGCGGTCGAGCTGGAAGTGCTGTTCCCCTTGATGGAAGACGTGAGCCGGCTGGTGCTCGAGGGCGGCGCCGATCTCGGCATCATGTGGCGGCAGGAAGTGTTGCCGCCCGAACTGGGCTTCCATGCGCTGGGCTGGATGCCGATGCAGATCCTGTGCGCGCCCGACCATCCGCTGGCGTCGCAGCGCGTGGACTGGGAAGAGCTGAAGCGCTACCGCCAGCTGATGGTCGCCACGCGTACCGACAGCGAAGAGAAGATGCGCCTGCGCGTGGCGGCGGATGTGTGGTGGGTGGAGAGCCAGTGGGTCATCGTCGAGCTGGTCAAGCGCGGGCTCGGCTGGGCGTTCGTGCCGTGGCACGTGGTGGCCAACTCGCCGGCCGCGGCGCAGCTGGTGTCGCCGCCGCTGGCGTTCCAGCAGCAGGACTGGCCGGTGGCGATGGAACTGGTGTGGCACAAGCAGCGGCCGCTGGGCAAGGCCGCCACCTGGCTGCGCGAGCGCATCTGCGCGCAGCCGTTGCCGAATGCGCCGCAGCGCGGCGCCTAGCGCTGGCCGACTGTGGTGGCGGGTGCGGCGCCGGCGGGCCTGCTGCCGGTGGCGCCTTCCAGCGCCTGCGGATGCCAGTTGCCGCCCAGCGCCTTGATCAGCACCACGGCCGCCGTGTACTGGCGCCCGGCAATCGACAGCGCGGTGCGCTCGGCGGTGTAGGCGGCGGTCTGCGCGGTCAGCACGTCGAGCAGGCCCGCGGTGCCGGCGCGGTAGCGGTTGTTGACCAGCACCAGCGCCTCGCGCGCGGAGCGCAGCGCGTCGTTCTGCACCACCGCCTCCTGCTCCAGCAGCCGCTGCGCGGCAAGGTTGTCTTCGACTTCCTGGAACGCGGACAGCACGGTCTGGCGGTAATTGGCGACGGTCTGGTCGTAGGCGGCCACAGCCTGCGCCTTGGCCGCGCTGCGCAGGCCGCCGTCGAACAGCGTGCCGGCCAGCCCGCCGCCGATCGACCAGATGCGGTCCGGCAGCGACATCCAGCGCGCCAGCGTGCTGGCGGTCAGGCCGCCGCTGGCCGACAGCGACAGCGTCGGGTAGTAGGCCGCCTGCGCCACGCCGATCTGCGCATTGGCGGACGCCATGCGGCGCTCGGCAGCGCCGATGTCGGGCCGGCGCTCCAGCAGTTCCGATGGCACCGCGCCCGGCACGCGCGGCGGGGCCTGGCGGAAATCGTCCGCGGCCAGCGACAGCGCCGCGGGCGGCTTGCCGACCAGCACGGCAATGGCGTGCTCCAGCTGCGCGCGCGTGATCTGGATGTCGATCTGCTGCGCCTGCGCGCTCTTGAGCTGGGTCTCCGACTGCAGCACGTCTGAGCGTTGCGCGGTGCCGGCGGCGTACTGGTTCTGCACCAGCTGCAGCGACTTCTGGTAATCGGCCACGGTGCGGTCGAGCAGCGCCTTCTGCGCATCGGCCACGCGCAGCAGGAAATAGCTCTGCGCCAGTGTCGCCTGCGTCGACAGCAGCGTCGATGCCAGGTCGGCCTGGCTTGCCTGCACGCTGGCTTCGCTGCTTTCCACCTGGCGGCGCACGCGGCCCCACACGTCGATCTCCCAGGTCGCGCCCAGCGTCAGGCTCTGCCCGTTGAGCGTATTGCCGCTGGCGCCGCGCGCGCGCGACGCACCGGCCTGCGCATCGACGACCGGGAAGAAGCCGGCACGCGCCGCCTGCAGCGCGGCCACGGCCTGGCGGTACTGCGCCTCGGCCGCTTTGATGTTCTGGTTGGAGATCTGCACTTGCGGCATCAGCGTGTCGAGCTGGGGATCGCCGAAGACCGTCCACCAGTCGGCACGCGTGATGGCATCCTGCGGCTCGGCGGTTTTCCAGTCGCCGCGCCAGGCATTGGCATCGGCTGTGGTATCGGCATCGGCATTGGTACCGGCGGCTTCCTTGAAAGCTTCCGGCACCGGCGCATCGGGACGCTTGTAGTCGGGACCCACCGCGCAGCCGGCCAGCAGCAACGCGCACGCCAGCGGCAGCGGCAGGGCATGGGTCAGCAATCGGCTAAACACAGCGCTAAACACAGGGTGAAACACAGTCATGTGGAATCTCTGTAAATTCAGACGGCGGCCGGCTGGTCAGGCGTGCCGCCGCGGCGGCGCTGGCGCCAGGCCTTGACCTTCAGGCGCCAGCGGTCCAGCGTCAGGTAGACCACTGGCGTGGTGTACAGCGTCAGCAGCTGGCTCACCACCAGGCCGCCGACAATCGAGATGCCCAGCGGCGCGCGCAGCTCGGCGCCGTCGCCGCGGCCGATCGCCAGCGGCACCGCGCCCAGCAGCGCGGCCATGGTCGTCATCAGGATCGGGCGGAAACGCAGCAGGCAGGCGCGGTAGATGGCTTCGCGCGGCGACAGCCCGTCGCGGCGCTCGGCGTCGATGGCGAAGTCGATCATCATGATCGCGTTCTTCTTTACGATGCCGATCAGCAGGATCACGCCGATCAGCGCGATGATGCTGAAGTCCGTCCTCGACGCCATCAGCGCCAGCAGCGCGCCCACGCCCGCCGACGGCAGCGTCGACAGGATGGTGAGCGGGTGGACATAGCTTTCATACAGCACGCCCAGCACGATGTAGATGGTGATCAGCGCCGCCAGGATCAGGATCGGCTGGCTCTTGAGCGAGTCCTGGAACGCCTTGGCGCCGCCCTGGAAGTTGGCGCGCAGCGTTTCCGGCACGCCGATGCGCGCCATCTCGCGGTTGATCGCATCGGTCGCCTGCGACAGCGAGGTCCCCTCCGCCAGGTTGAACGAGATCGTCGATGCCGCGAACTGCCCCTGGTGGTTCACGCCCAGCGGCGTGCTGGTCGGGATCACGCTCGCGAAGGCAGACAGCGGCACGCGGTTGCCGTTGCCGGTGACGACGTAGATGTCCTTGAGCGCGTTCGGGCCCTGCAGGTACTCGGGGCTCAGCTCCATCACCACGCGGTACTGGTTGAGCGGATGGTAGATGGTCGACACCAGCCGCTGGCCGAAGGCGTTGTTCAGCACCGCATCCACCTGCTGCGCGGTCACGCCCAGGCGCGACGCCGTATCGCGGTCGATGATCACCGAGGTCTGCAGCCCCTTGTCGTTGGTGTCGGTGTCGATGTCCTCCAGCCCCTTCAGGTTGGACAGCGCCGCGCGCACCTTGGGCTCCCACGTGCGCAGCACTTCGAGGTCGTCGGACTGCAGCGTGAACTGGTACTGCGAGCTGCTCTGCCGCCCGCCGATGCGGATGTCCTGCACCGGCTGCAGGAACAGGCTCGCACCGGGCTCCTTGGCCAGCTTGCCGCGCAGCCGCGCGATGATGGCGTCGGCGGACTCCTTGCGCTCCGCCAGCGGCTTGAGCGTGACGAACATCTGGCCGGTGTTGCGCTGCGAGCCGCCGGTAAAGCCGGTCACGTTTTCAACTGCCGGATCCGACTGCACAATCCTGATAAAGCTGTCGAGCTTGCCGCGCATGGCCTGGAACGAGGTGGCCTGGTCGGCGCGGATAAAGCCGATCAGCCGGCCCGTGTCCTGCTGCGGAAAAAAGCCCTTGGGCACGATCACGTACAGGTACACGTTGAGCGCGATGGTGGCGATCAGCACCAGCCACACCAGCGGGCTGAAGCGCAGCGCGGTCGACAGCGAACGCGCATAGCCATCGTGCAGCCACCGGAACATGCGCTCGGTGGCGCGGAAGAAGCGTCCCTGCTGCTCCGGTTCCGCCGGCCGCAGCATGCGCGCGCACATCATCGGCGTGGTGGTCAGCGACACCACCAGCGACACCAGGATCGCCACCGACAGCGTGATCGCGAACTCCTGGAACAGGCGCCCGACGATGCCGCCCATCATCAGCAGCGGAATGAACACCGCGATCAGCGACAGGCTCATCGACAGCACCGTGAAGCCGACCTCGCGCGCGCCACGCAGCGCGGCGGCCAGCGGCTTCATGCCCTCCTCGATATGGCGCGAAATGTTCTCCAGCACCACGATGGCATCGTCGACCACGAAGCCGGTGGCAATGGTCAGCGCCATCAGCGACAGGTTGTTCAGCGAGAACCCGGCCAGGTACATCACCGTGAAGGTGCCGATCAGCGAGACCGGCACCGCCACGCTGGGGATCAGCGTCGCGCGCACGTTGCGCAGGAAGATGAACACCACCATGATCACCAGCGCCACCGAGATCATCAGCGTGTGCTCGACCTCGCGCAGCGAGGCGCGGATGGTGGGGGTGCGGTCCATCATCACGTCCATCGAGATCGCCGCCGGGATCATCTTCTGCAGGTTCGGCAGCATCTCGCGCACGCGGTCGACGGTCTCGATGATATTGGCGCCGGGCGAGCGGTTCAGCACCAGCAGCACCGACGGCTTGCCGTTGGCCGAGCCCGCGTTGCGGATGTCCTGCACCGAATCGACCACGTTGGCCACGTCGCGCAGCCGCACCGGCACCGCGAACGAATTCGGCCCGCTGGTGGCACTGGTGCCCCCGGTGGCGCCGCTGGTGATGGTTGTGGTGCCGCTGCTGGTGGTCAGCGTGGTCACGGTGACGCCGTTGACCACCTTGGTGCTGACGCCGCCGCTGGCGGTCGCATTGGCGGTGCTGGCGATCAGCGCGCCCGCCGACGCCGACGAGTAGGTGCCCGGCGTAGCGTAGCGGATGATCAGCGGCATGTAGTCTTCCGCCTTCATCATCTGGTCGTTGGCGTAGACCTGCCAGTTGTTGCTGGCGTTTTCCAGCGTGCCGAGCGGCCGGTTGGCGTTGGTCGCGCTGATGGTGTTGCGCACGTCCTCCAGCGAGATGCCGTAGTTGTTCAGCGCGGTCGGGTTCAGTTCGACCCGCACCGCCGGCAAGGAGGCGCCGCCAATGGTGACCTGCCCCACGCCTTCCACCTGCGACAGCTTCTGCGCCAGGATGGTCGAGGCCGCATCGTAGAGCTGTCCGCGCGTCATCGTCGGCGAGGTCAGCGCGATGATCATGATCGGCGCGTCGGCGGGGTTGACCTTGCGGTAGGTCGGGTTGTTGGGCAGGCTGGTCGGCAGCGTCGCGCGCGAAGCGTTGATCGCGGCCTGCACGTCGCGCGCGGCGCCGTCGATATTGCGCGACAGGTCGAACTGCAGCGTCACGCGGGTCGAGCCGAGCGAGCTGCTGGAGGTGATTTCGGTCACGCCGGCGATGGTACCGAGCGCGCGCTCCAGCGGCGTCGCCACGGTGGCGGCCATCGTTTCCGGGCTGGCGCCAGGGAGCGACGCCGATACCGAGATGGTCGGGAAGTCCACCTGCGGCAGCGGCGACACCGGCAGCAGCCGCAGTGCCGCGAGCCCGGCCAGCAGGATGCCGAGCGTGAGCAGCGCGGTCGCGACCGGGCGATGGATAAAGGCAGCCGAAAGATTCATTTTCAGACCGGCTCCTCGCCTGTGCCGCCTTCCTCCGGATCACCGAAGCGGCGCTTGCGCCAGCCCTTCACGCGCGTCGCCACGCGGTCGAAGGCCAGGTAGATCACCGGCGTGGTGAACAGCGTCAGCACCTGGCTGACCAGCAGGCCGCCCACCATGGTCACGCCCAGCGGCTGGCGCAGCTCGCTGCCGATGCCGGAGCCCAGCATCAGCGGCAGCGCCGCCAGCAGCGCCGCCATGGTGGTCATAAGGATCGGGCGGAAACGCAGCAGGCAGGCCTGGAAGATCGCGTCGCGCGGCGTCATGCCGCCTTCGCGCTCGGCCTCGAGCGCGAAGTCGATCATCATGATCGCGTTCTTCTTGACGATGCCGATCAGCAGGATGATGCCGATGATGGCGATGATGCCCAGGTCCATCCCCGCCACCAGCAACGCCAGCAACGCGCCCACGCCTGCGGACGGTAACGTCGACAGGATCGTGACCGGGTGGATGGTGCTTTCATACAGCACGCCCAGCACGATATACATCGTCACCACCGCGGCCAGGATCAGCCACAGCGTGTTCGACAGCGACGCGCGGAACGCCAGCGCCGCGCCCTGGAAGCTGGTCTGCATCGAGATCGGCAGGCCCAGCTCCTGCTCCACCCTGGTGATCTTGTCGACCGCGGCGCCGAGCGATTCGCCATGCGCCAGGTTGAACGAGATCGTCGCCGCGGGGAATTGCCCCTGGTGGTTGATCACCAGAGGCCCGGTGCGCTCGGTGATGCGCGCGAACGCGCCCAGCGGCACCTGTCCGCCGGAAGAGGAGGGCAGGCGCAGCTCGGCCAGCGATTGCGGGCTTTTGCGGAACTCCGGCATGGTCTCCAGCACCACGCGGTACTGGCTCGACTGCGTGAAGATGGTCGACACCAGCCGCTGGCCGAAGGCGCTGTACAGCGCGCTGTCGATCACCGCGGTGGTGATGCCGAAGCGCGCCGCGGCGTCGCGGTCGATATCGACATAGGCGCGCAGGCCGTTGTTCTGCTGGTCGCTGGTGACGTCGCGCAGCTCCGGCTCCTGGCGCAGGCGCTCCACCAGCTTCGGCACCCACGCGGCCAGCGTCTCGGGATCGGGATCTTCCACCGTGAACTGGTACTGCGTGCGCGAGACCTTGTCCTCGATGGTCAGGTCCTGCACCGGCTGCGTGAACAGCGAGACGCCGCCGAGGCTCTGCACCGCATGCTGCAGGCGCTGCGTGACCACGTCGATGGGGTCGCGCTCGCCCTTGGGCTTGAGGTTGATCAGCATGCGCCCGGCGTTGAGCGTGGTGTTGCTGCCATCCACGCCGATGAACGACGACAGGCTCGCCACCGCCGGGTCCTGCATCACCACCTTGGCCACCGCTTCCTGCTTGCGCGCCATGGCGCCGAAGGAGGTGGTCTGCGCGGCCTCGGTGATGCCCTGGATCACGCCGGTGTCCTGCACCGGGAAGAAGCCCTTGGGCACCAGCAGGTACAGCAGCACGGTCAGCGCCAGCGTGGCCACGGCCACGACCAGCGTTGCCTTCTGGCGATCGAGCACCCAGTCCAGCGCGCGCCCGTAGCGCTCGATCACGTTGTCGAAGAAGCGGCCGGTGGCGCGGTGGAAGCGCGACAGCCTCTCTTCCGGCACATGGTGCAGCAGCCGCGCGCACATCATCGGCGTGAGCGTCAGCGACACCACCGCCGAGATCAGGATCGATACCGCCAGCGTGATCGCGAACTCGCGGAACAGCCGGCCGACCACGTCGCCCATGAACAGCAGCGGGATCAGCACCGCCACCAGCGAGAAGGTCAGCGAGATGATGGTGAAGCCAATCTGCTTCGAGCCCTTGAGCGCCGCCTGCATCGGCGAATCGCCTTTCTCGATGTAGCGCATGATGTTCTCGATCATCACGATCGCATCGTCGACCACGAAGCCGGTGGCAATGGTCAGCGCCATCAGCGTCAGGTTGTTGATCGAGAACCCGGCCAGGTACATCACGCCGAACGTGCCCACCAGCGACAGCGGCACCGCCACGCCCGGGATGATGGTGGCGGGGATATTGCGTAGGAACAGGAAGATCACCAGCACCACCAGCGCGATCGCCAGCAGCAGCTCGAACTGCACGTCCTCGACCGAGGCGCGGATGGTGGTGGTGCGGTCGGTCAGCAGCTGCACGTGCACCGACGCCGGCAGCGCGTTCTGCAGCTGCGGCAGCAGTGCCTTGATGCGGTCGACCACCTCGATCACGTTCGCGCCGGGCTGGCGCTGGATGTTCAGCACGATCGCGGGCTTGTCGTTGGCCCACGCGGCCAGGCGGCTGTTCTCGGGGCCGTCGACGATCTCGGCGACGTCGGTGATGCGGATCGGCGCGCCGTTCTTGTAGCCGAGGATGATCTGGCGGTATTCGTCGGCGGACCGCAGCTGGTCGTTGGCGTCGATGGTCGACGCGCGCTGCGGGCCGTCGAAGCTGCCCTTGGCGCCGTTGACGTTGGCCGAGCCGATCGCGGTGCGCAGGTCGTCGATCGACATGCCGAGCGATGCCAGCGCGGCCGGGTTGGCCTGGATGCGCACCGCGGGGCGCTGCCCGCCGCTGATGGTGACCAGGCCCACGCCCTGGATCTGCGAGATCTTCTGCGCCACGCGCGTATCCACCATGTCCTGCAGCTTGGGCAGCGGCATGGTGTCGGACGTCATGGCGATGGTCATGATCGGCGCGTCGGCCGGGTTGACCTTGCTGTAGACCGGCGGCATCGGCAGGTCGGACGGCAGCAGGTTGCTGCCGGCATTGATGGCGGCCTGCACTTCCTGCTCGGCCACGTCCAGCGGCAGCGTCAGCTCGAACTGCAGCGTGATCACCGAGGCGCCGCCCGACGAGGACGACGACATCTGCTTCAGGCCGGGCATCTGGCCGAACTGCCGCTCCAGCGGCGCGGTCACCGACGAAGTCATCACGTCGGGGCTGGCGCCGGGGTAGAGCGTGGTGACCTGGATCGTCGGGTAGTCGACCTCCGGCAGCGCCGACAGCGGCAGCAGCCGGTAGGCCACCAGCCCGGAGAGCAGGATGGCCAGCATCAGCAGCGCCGTAGCGACCGGGCGCTGGATGAAGAGGCGTGATGGGTTCATGCGCGGTCCTTACTGCTGCTGGCGGCGCGGGCCTTCCGCACCTGGAGCGCTGGCGCCGCCTTCACGCTGGCGCCGATGCTCGCCGGCCGCGCCGGAAGCATCGGAAGCGCCGGAAGCGCCGCCCGCGGCCGCGCCGCTGGCATCGCCATGCGGCGCGCTGGCACCGCCCCAGCCAGCGCCGTCGCGGTTGCGTCGGCCGCGCCCGCGCGGCTGGCTGGCCGGCACCGTCGCCGCGGCACGCGCGGCCGGGTCGACTGCTTCGACCGTCATGCCTTCCTTGAGCCGGTCGGCGCCATCCACCACCACGCGCTGGCCGGGCTCCAGGCCCTTGAGCACCGCATTGCGGCTGCCATCGCCCGGGCCGAGGGTGATCACCTGGACCTTGACCTTGTTGGCGTCGTCGACGGTGTAGACGAACGTGCCCTGCTGTCCGCGCTGGATCGCCGCCACCGGAATCACGGTGGCGTCCTTGAGCGTGTCGACGCGCGTGCGCACGTTGACGAACTGGTTCGGGAACAGCATCCCGTCTTCATTGGGGAAGACCGCCTTGAGCTTGACCGTGCCGGTGGTGGTGTCGATCTGGTTGTCGGTGGTCAGCAGCGTGCCTTCGCCCAGCTGGTTGCGCACCTGGCGGTCCCACGCCTGCACCGGCAGCTTTTCGCCGGCGTTGAGCTTCTTCAGCACCGACGGCAGGTTGTCCTCGGGGATGGTGTACATCACGGCGATCGGCTGGATCTGCGTGATCAGCGCGATGCCGTTGGCGTCGCTGGTGTTGACGATATTGCCCGGATCGACCTGGCGCAGGCCGATGCGGCCCGACACCGGCGCCACGATCCTGGTGTAGCCCAGCTGCAGGCGCGCATTGGCCACGTTGCCCTGGTCGGTCTTGACCACGCCTTCGTACTGGCGCACCAGCGCGTCCTGGGTATCGACCTGCTGCTTGGAGATCGAATCCTGGCCCAGCAGGGTGCGGTAGCGCTGCTGGTCCAGCTTCGCGTTCTGCAGCAGGGCCTGGTCGCGCGCCAGCTGGCCCACGGCCTGGTCGAGCGCGGCCTGGAACGGGCGCGGGTCGATCTCGGCCAGCACGTCGCCGGCCCTGACCATCTGGCCTTCCTTGAACAGCACCTTCAGCAGCGGGCCGGACACCTGCGCGCGCACGGTCACGTTAGAGACCGGGGTCACGTTGCCCAGCCCGTTCAGGACCACGTCCATGTCGCGCTGGGCCACGGTGGCGACCACGACCGGCGAGCGCGGCATGCCGGCGCGGCCCCCTGGCCCGCCAGGACCGCCAGGACCTCCCGCACCGGGTCCGCCGGCGCCGCCCGGGCCGCCCGCGGTGCCCTTGGGGGCGTCGCCGCGGTGCGCATACCAGTACCAGCCGCCTCCGGCCAGCAGCAGCACCAGCAGCCCGGCATACAGCCGGCGCCGGCTCCTGCGCGGTGGGGTGCCGCCGGGCGGCAGGGGCGGACGGGAAGACGGGGATGGGGGAGGGTTAGGTTGGCCTTGTTCGGGGTTGGACATGTCCGCAATCCTGGGAACGGCGCGCCCGGGCGCGCCGCGGTGTTCTGCTGGCAAGTGACGCTGGATGCAGCAGTATGCCGCAACGCAATGGGCGCCGGCCGGCCGCGGGGGCAGCGCGCCCGGCGGCCGCCGGCGTGCCGGCAAGTGCCGTGCGGCGCGCATGGGGCGGCGCCGTTGGCAAGTCATGCGGCAAGGATAATGTGCGGGCGCGGACGCCCGTATTTCGGCGCCCGGCGCTTTTATTACAGAGGATTACCAGCGCCCCAGGTGTAACCTCCGGAAACAAAACCGCCCGGCCGATCCGGCGTGTGCGCCGCGCGGGCTGACTATCATGTGCCTATGCGAACGAACCAGCCTACCCAGATCCTCGTCGTCGACGACGATCCCGAACTCCGCGACCTGCTGCGCGAGTACCTGACCCAGCAGGGCTTTGCCGTCTCGGTGCTGCACGACGGCGACGGCCTGCAGGCGCGCCTGGAGCGCGAGCGGCCAGCGCTGATCGTGCTCGACCTGATGATGCCCAAGGTCGACGGCCTGACCGCGCTGCGCAACCTGCGCGCCAAGAACGACGACATCCCGGTGATCCTGCTTACTGCCCGCAGCGACGAGATCGACCGCATCGTGGGCCTGGAGATCGGCGCCGACGACTACCTCGGCAAGCCCTTCTCGCCGCGCGAGCTGCTGGCGCGCATCAACGCCGTGCTGCGCCGCAAGCTGGCCCGCCCCGCGGCAGCGCCGGAGGACCGCGAATCGGTCGCGTTTGGCCCGTTCCGCGTCAATTTCCGCCAGCGCACGCTGAGCCGCGCCGGCCAGCCGCTGTCGATCAGCGATACCGAGTTCGCGTTGCTCAAGCTGCTGCTGATGCATCCGCTCGAAGTGCTATCGCGCGAGCGTATCGTCGAGCTGATGTACGGCAGCGCCAGCGGCATCAGCGACCGCGGCATCGACGTGCAGATCTGGCGCCTGCGCCGGCTGCTCGACGAAGACGCGCAGCGCCCGCGCTATATCCAGACCGTGCGCGGCCGCGGCTACACCTTCGTGCCCGACGAAGCGGAAGAGATTCCCGCCGAGCTTTCCGATTAAAGCCCGCGGCGGCCGGCCGTTTTATCGCCTTTACGTGCCGCCGCGTGCCACCCGAGCCTGCTTCCCGATGAAGTTGCGACGTATCGACACCCTGTTCGGCCGCATTGCCTTGCTGATCGCGGCCGTGCTCGTGATCAGCCACTTCTCGTGGCTGGCCATCCTGCGCATGGACCGGCGCCAGCAGCAGGTCGACTATTCCGTGGAGCAGATGCTGTTCCAGCTCGACAGCATCGAGCGCGCGCTCGATGCGCACCCGCCGGCCAAGCTGCCCAGCCTGGTGGAGACCGCCGATACCGCCAGCGCCGATGAGCACGCCACCGCGCCCAAGGGCGGCCGCTCGCGCCGCCTGGTCGAGCAGTTCATCTCGCGGCTGCCGCAGGGCACCGAGGTCCGGCTCGAGGACGAGACCACGCCGCGCATCTGGATCAAGCTGCCGAGCCGCGATGACTGGATCGCGATGCCGATTCTCTGGGTCCACAACCCGCCGCCTGACAACCGGCTGGTGCCGGGCGTGATGCTGGTGGTGGGCGTGGCCATCGTGTTCGCGCTGCTGATCGCGTGGCAGCTGCAGCGGCCGGTGCGGGACATGGCCAACGCGGCCGAGCTGCTGTCGCGCCAGCGCGCGGTGCCGCCCTTGCGCGAACGCGGGCCGCATGAGCTGCGCCAGCTGATCGAGCGCTTCAATCGCATGGTGGCCGACCTGGCGCGGATCGACCAGGAGCGCAATACGATGCTGGCCGGGATCGCGCATGACCTGAAGACGCCGCTGGCGCGGCTGCGGCTGCGTGCCGAAATGCTGTCCGATCCCAAGGCCGCGGCGGGGGTTACGCGCGACGTGGATTCGATGCAGGCGATCGTTGAGCAGTTCCTGAGCTTTGCACAGACCAGTGAATCGACGGCGCGGCCAGTGCCGGTGGACCGGCGGGTCAATGAACTGGCGGCTTCGCTGGCCGAGCAGGAGCGGCAGGTGGTGTTGTCGCTGGGGGCGGGGGATGGGTTCCGGATGATCGCTACGCAGCTGGATCGGATTATCGGGAATCTTGTTGACAATGCTTATGCCTACGGCAAGCCGCCGGTTTGCATTGCTACGACGCGTACGGCTGATGGTTATGTGCTGGTGGTCGAAGACCAGGGGGCCGGGATTCCCGAAGAGGACAAGGAACGCGTCACGCTGCCGTTTGTGCGCCTCGATCCGGCCCGGGGCGGGAATGCGCATTCCGGGTTGGGGTTGGCGATTGTGGATCGGCTGGTGCGGCAGGCTGGGGGGAAGCTCAATCTCGTCAATGCCGACGGGGGCGGGTTTAGGGTCGAGATGGTGTTTGGGGCGGTGGGGGCTTAAGTTCGGTTTTGCTGCGACTTGGCATCTGGTGGAATTTGATATGCCCGGTTCCGCCCTCCGCCCGGTCTGACGGAATTGACCGGATGCACTTCGTGGAGGCTCCGGCCCTCACCCCTGCCCCCTCCCGCAAGCGGGAGAGGGGAGCAAACAACGGGCAAGGACAGGCCTGTGGGCTCATCGGCGATAGCGCCAGGCGAGCGCAGCGACGCGTTCCGCGCCAGAGCCCCTGACCTGAGATGCTGCCGGCGCGCAGCGCAGCCGTAGGCGTTCCTACGTTGCCGCTAGCAGCAGGGGCCACCCAACAGCTCTGGGCTCGTTCAACAATGGCGTCAATCCCGAGCCACCGTGGCGCACCAGGGCGTCAGGCAGTCCTGCCCTGCAACGAAGCCAAGCCCCGTACGAAAGCCGTAGCCCACTACGATAAGAGTGGCCGCCCGCAGGGCCGTAAACGCGTTTTTGGTTACTTTTGCCGCTCGGGCAAAAGTGACTCGCCCCTTCAGGGGCGAAACCAGGGCATATCAAATAGCTACCAGATGCCCGCCGCAGCGAAGAGCGAGAGGCTTGTCGGCGTCGTAGCCGAGCTTCTTGTAGGTCAGCGGAAAGATCGTGAACAGCGGCGATGGCCCGATGAACACCGTCTTGCCAGGGCAGGCTGATCGCCGGATGGCCGGTCATGTTGAACGGCATGGTCCAAGGAAACCAGCTCGCGCGCACATTGTCGTAGAGCTGGCCGTCGATCTCGATCTGGCCGAACAGGTCCTGGTCAAGCGGCAGGGCCGTGCGCGTGAGCGTGGGCATCGCCAGCAGTTCGGCATCCGCCAGCAGGCCTTGCACGCGCAGGAACAGCTTCGAGCGCTCGAACATGGCCTGCTGGTATTCCATGCCGGTCACGTGCGCGGCGGATTCCACCTGGCGCACGAAGGTTGCGCTGAGGGCCTCGCGATGCTGTGCCACGATCGGCGCGAAGCGGGTGCGCCAGACCGTATGGTTGATGGCGCGCCAGATCGGCTCGACTTCAAAGCCGTCGCCGGAAAACGGCTCCAGCACGGCGCCCAGTTCGCGCAGCCGCTCCAGGCTGGCCTCGAACGCCGCCGCCACATCTGTGGCCACCGCGTGGCCCGGCGGCGCCAGGCAATAGCGGATGCGTACGCCGCGCAGGTCGCCGTGGGGCTGTGCGGCTGCCACATAATCGGCGGCCGGCACGCCCAGCGACCAGGGGTCGCAAGGATGCTCGCCGGCCATCGCCTGCATCATCAGCGCGGTGTCCATCACCGTGCGCGTGGTCGGCGTGACATAGGTCTGGTTGCCGAACAGGTCCTGCGCCTGGCTGTGCGGGATCACGCCCTGGCTCTGCTTGATGCCGACCACACCGTTGCAGGCCGCCGGGATGCGGGTCGAGCCGCCGCCATCGGTCGCTACCGCCAGCGGTGCGATGCCGCTCGCGACTGCCACCGCGGCGCCGCCGCTGGTGCGCTGCGCGTGCCAGGCATTGCGCGTGCGGCCAAACAGCGGCGAATCGGTCAGGCACTTGGGGCCGAACTCCGGGGTAGTGGTCTTGCCGACGAGGATGGCTCCCTGCGCGCGTAGACGGGCCACTGCGACAGCGTCTTCGCCCGGCACATTGCCGCGCATCGGTACGGCGCCAAAGGTTGTGCGCACGCCGCGCGTGTTGACGATGTCCTTGACGGTGAACGGGCTGCCATGCAGCGGAGCGAGCGGCCGGCCAGCCATCACGTCCTGCTCGGCGGCGCGGGCGGCGGCCATGGCCTCGTCGGCGCATAGCGTGATGAAGCAGTTGAGCCCGGGCTGCAGCCGTGCGGCACGGGCCAGCACGGCGTCCATCAGTTCGACCGGGGAGATGTCCTTGCCGCGGATGCCGGCCTGCAGCTCGGCAGCGGAAAGAAAGCAAAGCGCTTCGCTCATCGGCTTGCATTCTCCTGGCACGGGCCGGTTACGTGGCCGGCCGCGATGGGACGGCGGAGACAGGCCCGCCGCCGTGGATCAGCGGGAAAGACCCGCCGTGGCAGGGCCCGGCCGCGGAAAGCGCGCGCCGGACGCCGGCGCTGGCAGTGTAATGCTCAGACCTTCTTCTTGTCCCCGATCCGGCTTTCCTTGCCGGCCAGCAGCTTGGCAATATTCTGCCGGTGCCGCGCGATCAGCAGCACGCTGATCACGAAGATGGCACCAGTCATCACATCCACGCCATTCATCAGCACATAAAAGAACGGCGCGAAGATGGCAGACACCAGTGCCGCCAGCGACGAATAGCGGAAGAAGAACGCAATGATCAGCCAGGTGGCCAGCGTGCCCAGCCCCAGGATCGGGTCGACCGCCAGCAGGATGCCGGCCGCCGTGGCCACGCCCTTGCCGCCGGCAAAGCGGTGGTACACCGGGAACAGGTGGCCGAGAAACACCGCCAGCGCCACCATGGCCAGGCCGGTCTCGTTCAACCCGTAGGCCGGGCCGAAGCGCGCCGCCAGCCACACCGCCAGCCAGCCCTTCAGCGCATCGCCGATCAGCGTCAGGATCGCGGCCTTCTTGTTGCCGGTGCGCAGCACATTGGTCGCCCCCGGGTTGCCCGAGCCGTATGAATGCGGATCCGGCAGCCCCATCAGCTTGCTGACGACAACGGCAAAGGAAATCGAGCCGATCAGGTAGGCGGCGAGGGCGAATATCAGGTTAGGCAGGTTAGCCATGTGCAGTGGGGTGTTTTCAAGCTGGCGGGATTGTAGCGCGGCGGCGCCTTCACCACGTCCGTGACTTCCCGGATTGGCATGCGCGGCCGCCATGCGCGTGTCGCCAGGTGTCGCCCAGGTGGCGACTGGGGCGCCTGGCCAGTGCCTCAGTCAGGCAGCGCGCATTGGACCGGTTGTGCATCGACCAGTCCCCGCAGCAGCTTCGGGTCCAGGCTGACGAGGTAGCCGCGCCGCCCACCGTTGATGTAGATGCGTTCCAGCTCCAGCACCGTGGCCTCCACATACACCGGCATGCGCTTGCGCGTGCCGAACGGCGAGGTGCCGCCGACCATGTAGCCGCTGTGGCGCTGCGCCACTTCCGGCTTGCACGGCTGCACGCTCTTGCGCCCGGTCTGGCGCGCCAGGTTCTTGGTCGAGACCGAGCAGTCGCCGTGCATCAGCACCACCAGCGGCTGCGCGCGCTCGTCTTCCATGATCAGGGTCTTGACCACGTCGTGCTCGGGAACGCCGAGCTGGCGCGCCGATTCTCCGGTGCCGCCATGCTCGACGTATTCATAGGGGTGTTCGCCGAAGGCCACGCCTTGCTTGCGCAGGAACTGGGTGGCGGGGGTTTCGGAGACGTGCTTGTTCTTGCTCATGGCGATGGTGCCGCTAAGTGTCGCTAAGTTTCACTCACCCACGCGGATGGTGCTGCTGGTGCAGCTCGCGCAGGCGCTCGCGCGCGACGTGGGTGTAGATCTGCGTGGTGGAGATATCGGCATGGCCGAGCAGCAGCTGCACCACGCGCAGGTCGGCGCCGTGGTTGAGCAGGTGCGTGGCAAAGGCGTGCCGCAGCGTGTGCGGCGACAGCGGCGCGTGCACGCCGGCATCGCGCGCGTGGCGCTTGATCAGGTGCCAGAACGCCTGCCGCGTCATGCCCTCGCCGCGCTGCGTGACGAACAGCGCGTCGCAGGCGCGCCCGGCCAGCAGCGCGGGACGCGCGCTGGCGAGGTAGCTGCGCAGCCAGTCGGCAGCCTGCTGGCCGAACGGGACCAGCCGTTCCTTGTCGCCCTTGCCGCCAACCACGCGCGCCACGCCCTCGTTCAGGCCGATCTCGATGGTCTTCATCTGCGTCAGCTCGGACACGCGCAGGCCGCTGGCGTACATCAGCTCCAGCATGGTGCGGTCGCGCAGGCCCAGCGGCGTGCCGGTGTCGGGCGCTTCCAGCAGCGCGTCGACCTGCGCCTCGGTCAGGGTCTTGGGGTAGCGCGGCGGCTGCTTGGCGGGGCGCAGCAGCAGGCAGGGATCGGCCTCGACGACGTGCTCGCGCAGCGCCCACTGGTAGAAGCGCCGGAACACCGCGAGCCGGCGGTTGGCCGACGACGCGCGCGTCTGCGTGTGGCGCGCGTTGAAGTAGGCCGACAGCACGCTGTCGTCCACGGCCGGCAGCTCGCCGCAGCCTTCGTGGCGCAGCCAGCGCGCCAGCAGGGTCAGGTCGCGCCGGTAGGCGTCGATGGTGTTCTGCGACAGGCCGTCTTCCAGCCACAGCGCATCGCAGAAGCGGCCGACCAGCGCCGCGTCGGCATCGCTGGGAGACGCGGCGAGGTCGGGCGGTGCGTCCGCCGCTGCCGTGCGTGTCACGGGGCTCATATCAGCATGGCGCCCTCATGGCGCAGCAGCCAGCGTTTGACGTCGAGGTAGAAACCATCTTCGGCATGATGGGAGAAGCCGCCGATGCCGCGGGCCGAGACCACGCGATGGCAGGGAATCACGATCGGGAACGGGTTCTGGCCGCAGGCCTGGCCCACCGCGCGCGGCATCGCGCCGATGGCCCCGGCAATAGTGCCGTAGGTGGTGGTGGCGCCGCGCGGCACGGCGGCGATGGCCTGCCAGACGCGCTGCTGGAAATCGCTGCCCGCCGGTGCCAGCGGCAGGTCGAAGCGCGCGTCGGGGTTGGCGTAGTAGGCCTCGAGCTGCGCTTCGAGCCGGGCCACGAGTTCCCGCGCCTGCGCATCGGCCGGCGCGCGTGCCTCGACGTGCCCGGGCAGGTACACGATGGCCCGGATGCGTGTGCCGTCCGTGCGCACGCCGACCTTGCCGAACGGGGCAGGGAGGATGGCATCGTATATGGCGGGCATGGCGGTCTGGCTGGGGCGGATGCTGGATTCTAGTGCTTTTTGCGCCGGCAAGAAAAAAGGCCGCCCTGGCTGGCGGCCTTCAGTGGCGAATGCGATGCTGCGGCCGGATTACTGCTCCAGCTTGATGTTCTGCACCTTCACCAGGTTCTTCATCTTGTCGAATTCCTTCTTGATCTCGGCCGCGTGCTGCGCCGGCGTATTGCCCGACGGCTCGGCGCCGGCGGTGCGCAGGCGCTCCTGGAAGCCCTTGTCCTGCAGGGCCTTGACCGCGGCCTCGTTCAGCTTCTTGATGACGTCGTCAGGCGTGCCGGCAGGCGCCACCAGGCCGTACCAGGCCGGGTCGTTCGGCTCCTTCAGGCCCATTTCGCCGAAGGTCGGCACGTCCGGCAGCGAGTCCAGGCGCTTGTTCCAGGCCACCACCAGCGGGCGCAGCTTGCCGGCCTTGATGTAGGGCATCGACGACGGCAGGTTGTCCACCATGATCGGTACCTGGCCGGCCAGCACGTCGTTCAGCGCCGGGCCCGCGCCGCGGTACGGGATATGGACCATGAAGGTCTTGGTCGAGACCTTGAACTGCTCGCCCAGCATGTGGCCGAAGCCGCAGGTGCCCGATGACGCGTAAGAGTACTTGCCCGGGTTGGCTTTCAGCACGGCCAGGAATTCCTTGTAGGTCTTGGCCGGGAAGTTCGGGTTCACCGCGATCACGTTGGCCACGTTGGCCAGGTTGGTGATGGGCTTGAAGTCCTTGATCGGGTCGTACGACAGCTTGGGGTTGCAGGCCGGGTTCACGGCCATGGTCGACACCGTCGAGATGCCGATGGTGTAGCCGTCCGGCGCCGCCTTGGCGATCGCGTCCGCACCGATCGAGCCGCCCCCGCCGGCGCGGTTTTCCACGACCACCGGCTGGCCCAGGATGCGGCTCATCTGGTCAGCGGCGCCGCGGCCGACGATGTCGGTGGTGCCGCCCGGTGCGAACGGAATAATCAGGCGGATCGGCTTGGTCGGAAAGCTCTGGGCGTGCGCCGTGGTGGCGGCCGCGGCCAGGGCCAGGGTCAGAGCGAGTTTGCCAGCTTGCATGAGATCATGTCTCCCGTCAGAAGTCCGGGCAGGGTGCTGCCCGGAAGCAAAGAAACCGTCGCGGTGCCACAGGTACAGGCACGGCGGCGGCAGCGTAAATGAGGGCGGCCGCAGCGTAAAGGAGGGCTGCCGCGTTATCCGCCGAGCAGTCCGCGCTTGACGTCCTGGTCGACCGGACGGTCGCCCAGGAACACCCGCAGCACGGCCTGGTAGAAGTCTTCGCCAGGGATCGGGCGGCCGCGCGGCGTGCCGTTGATGGCGACGACGGTGCCCGCCTGCGGGGTAAAGTCCAGGTTGATCACGTCGCCCTTGTGCGCGTTGCCGACCTCGCCCAGGGTGCGCTCGAACTGCACCAGCCGCGCGGCCAGGCCCTGCACCTGCGCTTCGCTGTGGTTGTCGCGGATGCCCTGGCGGATGGCGCGGGCAAAGGCGGGCGGTTCGGCCTCGCGCAGCATGCGCAACTGTAGCCGCTTGGCGCCGGGCGTGCCGAGTACCACGGTCGCATTGCGGGCCTTTTCCTGCAGGTACAGCGCGGCCACGTAGCCCTTGGTCAGGAAGCCCGCGCGCAGCGCGGCGCCGTTGAGCTGCAGTTCCTTGCCGCCCACGCGCGCGGCGTCATCGAAGCGGATTCCCTCCATCTCGACCGCGCGCGCCGGCATGGCAACGGCCGCGGTGGTGGTGCACAGCATCACCAGCAGGGCGGCCGCGCGCGAGCGCAGGCGGCTGGTCAGGCCGCTTGGCAGGCCAGGGCGTGAACGGGAGCGAAGGCGGGTGTCCGGGCCCGGCGGCGCGGAACGGATGCGGGACAACATGGCGGCAGGGCGTACAACTTGGCATGCCATGCTGACCTAAATCTGGAAAAATACCTATCCGTATCTGCCCTAGTCTGCACATTCCAGATCGCCAGCCGTTATTTGCATCCCCCATGCGGCCGGGATCGCGACGGGACGCCGGGCAGTTACCGCGCCGTGCCCTCGCCATTACAACAACAACGACAATGTCTCCTGCTCTCCTGCTGGTGCCTGACTTCAGCCTGATCCTGATCGGCTGGCTGCTGGTGCGCTATTCCCCGTTCGACCGCGCCTTCTGGGGCGGGGTGGAGCGGCTGGTCTACTTTGTGCTGTTCCCGGCGCTGCTGCTCCAGTCGACCAATGCCGCGGTCTTTGATTTTTCCTCGACCTCGGCGATGCTGGGCCTGGCGCTGCTGGCGATGGCCGTCGGCATGGCCGGCGGCTACGCCGTCAAGTGGGTGCTGAAGCCCGATGCGCTGAGCTTTGCCTCGGGCCTGCAGACCGCCTTTCGCTTCAACTCTTACATCGGCCTGGCGCTGGCGTCGCGCCTGGGCGGCAGCGAAGGGCTCGCGCTGATGGCGGTGATCGTCGGCTGTACCGTGCCGCTGTGCAACGTGGCGGCGGTGTGGGCGCTGGCCCGGCACGGCGAGACCGCGCTGTGGAAGGAACTGGCGCGCAACCCGCTGATCCTGGCCACCGCAGGCGGCCTCGTGACCAACCTGCTGGGCTTGCACCCGCCCGAGGTGGTGGCGATGACGCTGAACCGGCTTGGCTCGGCCTCGACCGCGCTGGGGCTGATGACGGTGGGCGCCGGGTTGCAGATGAGCGGGGCGACCGGAACGGCGGGGCCGGTGGCGTGGTGGACCGGGGTCAAGCTGCTGGCGATGCCGTGCACGGCGTGGCTGGTGGGCCGGTACTTGCCGCTGACCGCGTTGCAGTACCAGATCGTGGTGCTGTATGCCTCGCTGCCGACCGCGTCGAGCGCCTATATCCTGGCGGTGCGCATGGGCGGCAACGGACCCATGGTGGCGGCCACGATATCGGTGATGACGGTGGGTGCCATCGTTACCACGCCGCTGTGGCTGGCCCTGGTCAGCTAGTGCGTGCGGGCTCGCCCTGCGCGAGTGCCCAGTCGATATGCTCCTGCACCAGCGGCGAAGCGGAATCGCGCCGCGCCTGCAACGCTTCGCGGATGCGCGCGGCCAGGGCGGCGTCTTCCGCGCGCGTGCCGGAAAGCGCGGCGCGCAGGCTGTTGCCAAGCCCCACCGCCAGGTTGCGCAGCCAGCGCTCATGGCCGATGCGGCGGATCGGGCTGCCCTCCAGGCGCTGGTTGAACTCGTCTTCGGTCCACTGGAACAGCGCCACCATGTCGGGCGCGTCCAGGCCATTGCGCACGTCGAAATCCGGCACGCTGGCCACGTGCGCGAACTTGTTCCACGGGCAGGCCAGCTGGCAGTCGTCGCAGCCGTAGACACGGTTGCCCATCGGCGCGCGGAATTCGACCGGGATCGGGCCCTTGTGCTCGATGGTCAGATAGGAGATGCAGCGGCGCGCATCGAGCCGGTAGGGCGCGACGATCGCGCGCGTGGGGCAGATGTCGAGGCAGCGGTGGCAATTGCCGCAGTGGTCCGTTTCGGGCGCATCGGCCGGCAGCGGGATATCGACCAGGATCTCGCCCAGGAAGAACATCGAGCCGCCGTCGCGGTCGAGCAGCAGCGTATGCTTGCCGCGCCAGCCGAGTCCCCCCTGGCTGGCCAGCGCCACTTCCATCACCGGCGCGGAATCGGTAAAGACGCGGTAGCCGAACTTGCCGATTTCGGCCTCGATCCGGCTGGCGAGCTGCTGGAGACGGCTGCGCAGGACCTTGTGATAGTCGCGGCCGCGCGCGTACAGCGACACCACCGCGGTGGCCGGATCGCCCAGCCGCGCCAGTTCGCGCCGGCGCCAGTCGGGCGCGCCCGGCGGGGTCTCGCTGGCGGGGACATAGGGCATGCGCGCCACGATGGCGCGTACCGTGCCCGGCACCAGTTCGGCCGGACGGGCGCGCCGCAAGCCGTGGTTCGCCATATAATCCATGTCGCCGTGATAACCCTGCTCCAGCCATGCCAGAAGCCCCGGCTCGGCGTGGCCAAGATCGACGTCGGCGATGCGCACCGACGCAAAACCCAGCGCGGCGCCCCATGCGCGGATGGACTCCGCAAGCGCCGCCAGCTCCTCAGGGTTGGCGTGCCCGGCCTGGCCGGATTGCCCTGGAGCGTTTGAGGGAACACTGTGCGCGCCTGGCGCGCTGGCCGGCGGCTTGACTGCTGGGTCGATCATCCCTGAATTGTACGCAATGCCCTTGCTCGAAGAACGCACCCTGACGCTGCCCGACGAAGCCGCCACCGCGCGCCTGGGCGCCGCGCTGGCCGCCACCGTGCAGGCCATGCCGCCGCGCGCGGTGCATGTGCAGCTGTCCGGCGACCTCGGCGCCGGCAAGACCACGCTGTCGCGCGCGGTGCTGCGCGCGCTCGGCCATGCCGGCAAGGTCCGCAGCCCCACCTACACGCTGTGCGAGCCCTACGAGGTGGCCCGCGCCGACGGGTCGCCGCTGACGGTCTACCACTTCGACCTGTACCGCTTCGCCGATCCGGAGGAGTGGATCGATGCGGGTTTCCGCGACTGTTTCGCCGAACTGGCCTTTAACCTGGTCGAATGGCCGGAGAAGGCGGGGCGCCTGCTGGGGGAACCCGACCTGCACGTGTTGCTCCAATCGGACACGGCACGGCCGGCCGACAGCGAAATGCTCGCCGGCGACGCCGGCGAGCGGCGCATCGCGACCTTGCGCGCCTATACTCCCACTGGACTTACCCTGCTGAACGCATGCTGATCAAGCGACTAGCCACCGACCGCCCCGATGGACCCGACGGCCTGCTGCAGGCGCGCCGCAAATGGATGGCGCAGGCGCTGAAGCTGGGCGCGGGCACTGCCGTGCTGACGCTTGCCGGTCCGCAGATCGCGTTCGGCGCCGGCATCGTCGCGGTGCGCGTATGGCCGGCCGAGGACTACACCCGCGTCACCATCGAATCCGACGCGCCGCTGTCCGCGGTGCACCAGATGATTCGCGATCCGGACAGGCTGGTGGTGGATATCGATGGCCTGGACCTGTCGCCCACGCTGCGCGAGCTGGTGGCCAAGATCACGCCCAACGACCCGTATATCCAGACCGTGCGCGTCGGCCAGAACCGCCCGCGCGTGGTGCGGATGGTGTTCGACCTGAAGGAGAACGTGGCGCCCCAGGTGTTCACGTTGCTGCCGATCGGCAGCTACCGCAACCGGCTGGTGTTCGACCTGTACCCGGTCAACCCGCCCGACCCGCTGTGGAAACTGGTGCGCGACACCGAGGACAAGCAGCGCCGCTTCGCCACCTCGGACCCGGCCCCGGGTCCGGACAGCATCGCCGGCGCCCCGGCCGGTGCCGAGGAAGATGCCATCGGCGCGCTGGTGCGCAAGTTCGACGAGAAGGGCGAAGTGCCGGCCACCACCGCGCCGCCGCCGCCGGTGGTTGCCACCCGACCCAAGCCGTCTGCGCCGGTGGTGCCGAAGCCCGATGCCCCCGTGGTGCCGCCCGTCGCGCGCGACAACCCGACTGCCGAGCGCCCGTTCAAGATGCGCCGCCTGCTGACGGTGGCGCTCGATCCGGGCCACGGCGGCGAAGACCCCGGCGCGATCGGCGCCGCTGGTTCGCGCGAGAAGGACGTGGTCCTGCAGATCGCGCACCGGCTGCGCGCCAAGATCGACGCCCAGCCCAATATGCGCGCGATGATGACGCGCGATGCCGATTTCTTCGTGCCGCTGAACGTGCGCGTGCAGAAGGCGCGCCGGGTGCAGGCCGACCTGTTCGTGTCGATCCACGCCGATGCCTTCCTGTCGCCGGAAGCCAATGGTGCTTCGGTATTCGCGCTGTCCGAGCGCGGCGCCTCCAGCACCGCGGCGCGCTGGCTGGCCAACAAGGAAAACGCCTCCGACCTGATCGGCGGCGCCAACATGGGCAACAAGGATGCGCAGGTCGCGCGCGTGCTGCTGGACCTGTCCACCACCGCGCAGATCAACGACAGCCTGCAGGTCGGCAAGTCCGTGCTGGGCGAGATCGGCGGCATCAACCGGCTGCACAAGGCGCACGTGGAACAGGCCGGGTTTGCGGTGCTGAAGGCGCCGGACATCCCGTCGATCCTGATCGAAACCGCGTTTATCAGCAACCCGGCGGAGGAGCGCAAGCTCAACGACAGCGCGCACCAGGAACAGCTGGCCAATGCCATCCTGCGCGGGATCAAGGCCTACTTCGCGAAGAATCCGCCGTTGTCGAAGAACCCGTCGGTGTGACCGGGATGGACGAAGAAAACCGGGGCATGCCCCGGTTTTTTTACGACTGCGCCATCTTACGCCCGCGCCGCCGCGCGATCCTCCAGCAGCGCATCCCGGTTGGCGTAGCGCGCCGCGATCACCGAGCAGACAATGAGCTGCAGCTGGTGATAGACCATCAGCGGCAGCACCAGCAGCCCCAGCGCGGGATGCCCGGCAAACAGGATCTTTGCCATCGGGATGCCGTTGGCCAGGCTCTTCTTCGAGCCGCAGAACACCGCGGTGATCTCGTCCTCGACCGAGAAACCCATGCGGCGGGCGGTCAGCGTGGTGAAGCCCAGCACCACGAACAGCAGCACCGCGGCGATCAGCATCACCGCGCCAATGGTCTGCCACTCATACTGGTGCCACAGGCCCTGTGCGGTGGCATCGCAGAACGATGAATAGACGATCAGCACGATCACGCCGCGGTCGATCTTGGTGGTGATCTGCTTCTTCTTCGCCAGCCAGTTGCCGATCAGCGGGCGCAGCAGCTGGCCCAGCGCGAACGGCAGCAGCAGCTGCAGCGCCACGCCGGTGAGCGCCTTGCCCAGCGGCATCGAGGCGCCGCTGGCGCTGATCACCAGCCCCATCAGCACCGGCGTGACCAGCATGCCGATCAGGCCCGAGATGGTGGCATTGAAGATCGCGCCCGACACGTTGCCGCGCGCCATCGAGGTCATGGCCACCGACGACGACACCGTCGAAGGCAGCGCGCACAGGAAGAACACACCCAGCAGCAGGTCCGCCGGCAGCGTGTTGTGCAGGGCCAGCATCAGCAGCGCGCCGACCACCGGAAAGACCACGTAGGTGAACGACTGCACGAACACATGCAGGCGCCAGTTCTTGGCGCCAGACACCAGCTTGTCGCGCGACAGTGCCGCGCCATGCAGGAAGAAGACCAGTGCCACGCCCACGCTGGTGACCAGGCCCAAGTGCAGCGGGCCCTTGCCGGTGCCGATCTCCGGGGCCGCCAGGGCGATGGCGATGGCGGTCAGCATGACGAGGACGAAGCCGTCGATCAGGTCATAAAGTTTCTTGAGCTTGGCAAAAAGACGAGACATGACTGCGGTTGGTTAGGGTTTTGCCTAGTATTGGACGCCAGCCGGGTCTAGAATGCAAATTCATTTATAGAATCTATTTATCCGGTCGTTGCATGAATTACACACTGCGCCAGCTGCGCGTCTTCCTCGCGGTGGCCGGCAGCGGCGGTTTCAGCCGCGCCGCGGAGGTGGTGGGACTGACCCAGCCGGCGGTCAGCCGCGGCGTCGCAGAGCTGGAAGAGGCACTTGGCGTCAAGCTGCTCGACCGCACTACGCGTGAGGTGGTGCTGACCGATGCCGGCCATGCGCTGGTGCCGGCGCTGGAGCGGCTGCTGGGGCAGCTCGACGACACCCTCGAAGAAACGAGGCAGTTAGGCGAACGCTATCGCGGCCGTGTCGTAATAGCTGGAGCTCCAACCATTTCCGCGCGGCTGATGCCGATGTATGTCGCCGCCTGCGCCGCGCAATACCCCGATATCCGGCTGATTGTGCGCGACAACGTACAGGCCGACGGCCTCGAGCAGGTCCGCGCCGGCGCAGTCGATTTCGGCGTGCTGATCGATCCGCTGGTGCGCGAAGGGCTGGCGGTGGAGCCGGTGGCAACCGACCCGTTCTGCTTTGTCTGCCGGCGCGACCATCCGCTGGCGCAGTCGGCCACGGTGCCGTGGTCGGCGCTGCATGGCATGCGGCTGGTGCTGCTGGACTTTGCCTCGGGCAGCCGGCCGCTGATCGACCGCATCTTCGGCCGCCACGGCGTGGCGCCGCAGGTGGTGCAGGAACTCGGGCACTCGGCCAGCGTGTTCGGCATGGTCGAGGCCGGCATTGGCGCCTCCGTGCTGCCCTCTTTCTCGCTGCCGCTGCCCGCCGCATCGCCGCTGGTGTGGCGGCCGCTGGTGCCGCGCGAGGAGCGCAGCATCGTCATGGTCCGGCGCGAGGACCGCTCGCTGTCGCCCGCCGCGGCGGCGGTGTGGGCGCTGGTGCGGCGCCTGACGCTGCGCGTCGAGGCGCCCGCGATGGGCGCAGCGGCCTGAGCGCCGGCGCTTGATTACTTCGGCTGCATCCGGATCGCGCCGTCGAGACGGATCACTTCGCCGTTCAGCATCGTGTTTTCGATGATCGCGCGGGCCAGCTTGGCGTACTCCGCCGGACGGCCCAGGCGCGGGGGGAACGGAACCATCCTGCCGAGGGCGTCCTGCACTTCCTGCGGCATGCCGAGCAGCATGGGCGTTTCAAAGATGCCCGGGGCGATGGTCATGCAGCGGACACCGTCGCGGGACAGGTCGCGGGCGATGGCCAGGGTCATGGCGACCACGCCGCCCTTGGAGGCGGCATAGGCGGCCTGGCCGATCTGGCCGTCGAAGGCCGCCACCGAGGCGGTGTTGATGATCACGCCGCGCTCGCCTTCGCTGTCGGGAGTGTTCTGGACCATGGCGGCGGCGGCCAGGCGGATCATGTTGAAGGTGCCGATCAGGTTGATGCGGATGGTCTTGTCGAAGGCATCCAGCGGATGCGGGCCGTTCTTGCCTACCGTCTTGTTGGCGGTGGCGATGCCGGCGCAGTTGATCAGGCCCGACAGGCGGCCCAGTGCCTGGGCGGCGGCGACCACGGCCTGGCCGTCGGCTTCGGAGGTGACGTCGCAGCGGATGAACTGGCCGTTCAGTTCGGTGGCGAGGGATTGGCCGGTTTGCTCGTTGAGGTCCGCGATGATGACTTTGGCGCCGGCTTCAGCCAGCATTTTTGCCGTGCCGGCGCCCAGGCCGGAGGCGCCGCCGGTGATGATGAAGACGTTGTCTTTGATTTGCATTTTGCGGTGTCTCCTTTTGGGGTTGATTTCCGTTTACGTAAACGTCAACTATTGTACGGGGTGGAGGTTGTTGTGCAAGGGGGTTTGGCCCGTGCTGATATCTGGTGGATATTTGATATGCACGGTTCAATGTAGGAACGCCTGCGGCTGCGCAGCGCGCAGCCCCAAAGAAAAAGCGGCCCTTGGGCCGCTTTTTGCGTTGTATTGTCTGGCTTACTTCAGTGCGTCAAACACTTGCGCGGTGATCTCGTCGACGTTGCCGACGCCGGAGATCTTGCGGTACTTCGGCGGCGCTACCTTGGCGCTGGGGTCGCCCTTGGCGGCCCAGTCCGAGTAGTAGTCGACCAGCGGGCGGGTTTGCTGGGAGTAGACGTCCAGGCGCTTCTTGACCGTCTCTTCCTTGTCGTCGTCGCGCTGGATCAGCGCTTCGCCGGTTTCGTCGTCGATGCCTTCGGCCTTCGGCGGGTTGTACTTGACGTGGTAGGTGCGGCCCGAGGCCACGTGGACGCGCCGGCCGCTCATGCGCTCGATGATGGCATCGAACGGGACGTCGATTTCCAGCACGTAGTCGATTGCCACGCCGGCTTCCTTCATGGCTTCGGCCTGCGGGATGGTGCGCGGGAAGCCGTCGAACAGGTAGCCGTTCTTGCAGTCGTCCTGCTTCAGCCGGTCTTTCACCAGGCCGATGATGATGTCATCCGACACCAGTCCGCCCGCGTCCATGACCTTCTTGGCTTCCACGCCCAGGGGGGTGCCGGCCTTCACCGCCGCGCGCAGCATGTCGCCGGTGGAAATTTGCGGAATGGCGAACTTCTCGCAGATGAACTTGGCTTGCGTGCCTTTGCCGGCGCCGGGTGCGCCCAACAGGATCAAACGCATTTACGGGTCCTCAGAGTTTTGAATCTGGTGTGGCGGGAGATCAGAAGGAGGGTAATGCCGCAACTTGACGCAAGACTTACTAGCTGTCTTGTTCGGATACTGACGGCATTTGGCGCAGGCACATCATGCCCACGCGGACGTCCGGCGGCGGCTGCCAGGGGGATGGCGGCGCGGCGCACCAGTCGGGCTCTATCTTTATCTCCCCACCGAGCCTTGGCCGGCGGCGCGTTGGCGCACAGCCGGGGCGGCTCTGTATCGGCAAGCATTATGCCATGAGGCGGCGCCGATTCGGCCTGAAATCCGCCCCCCGGTTCAGGTTGCAGCAGTTTGAACCTGAGCGGGCGGCTGGCCGGAGTGGCTGGCGCCCAGGTTGTCGATCAGGGTGGGGTGGCGATCAGGGCCCGTCCTGCGCCATCGACTCGGCCCACAGCGCGCGCACGCGCTCCAGGTCGGCCGGGGTGTCGACGCCGGGCGCCGGGGCGGCAGCGGTTTCCACCACGGCGATGCGCTCGCCATGCCACATTGCGCGCAGTTGCTCCAGCGCCTCGGTCTGCTCGAGCGGCGCGGCGGCCAGGGTCGGGAAGCGCCGCAGGAAGCCGGCGCGATAGGCGTACAGGCCGATATGGCGCAGCACCGGCATGGCCGGCAGCGGGACCAGAGCCATCGCGGCGGGCACGGCCGGCACACCCGCCCACGCGTCGCGCGCCCACGGGATCGGCGCGCGCGAGAAATACAGCGCGCGTCCGGCGGCGTCGCACACGACCTTGACCACGTTGGGATTGAAGACCTCGGCGATATCGTGCAGCGGGTGGGCCGCGGTGGCGATGGCGCAGTCGGCGTGGCGCGACAGGTGCAGCGCCACCTCGTCGATCAGCGTGGGGTCGATCAGCGGCTCGTCGCCTTGCACGTTGACCACGATGGCGTCGTCGGGCAGGCCGAGTTGCGTTGCCACTTCGGCCAGGCGGTCGGTGCCGGTGGGGTGGTCGGCGCGGGTCAGCACGGCTTCGATGCCGTGGTCCGCGCAGACCTGCGCCACGGACGGGGCGTCGGTGGCGACCACGGTGCGCCGGGCGGACGAGGCATGGGCGCGTTCGGCCACGCGCACGACCATCGGGCGCCCGCCGATTTCGGCCAGCGGCTTGTCGGGCAGGCGGGTCGAAGCGAGCCGCGCGGGGATGACGACGGTGAAGGCCGGAACGGTCATGGTGCTGGCTTGGTTAGCTTCAGTTGCCCGCGGTGGCGCTCAGTTGCCATTCACCGGCGCGTCGGGGTCGATGGCACGGCCCGGCACCGACTGGCGCGCTTCGTCGGCGAGCATCACCGGGATGCCGTCGCGGATCGGGTATGCGAGCTTGTCGGCGTGGCAGATCAGTTCCTGCGCGGCGCGGTCGTATTCCAGCTTGCCCTTGCACAGCGGGCAGACCAGGATTTCAAGCAGCCGGTTGTCCATCTCGGTGTTCCTCGTTGCGCCCGGCGCCGCCGGACGTGGCCGCCGCCGACTGCGCGGTCGGTGCGGTGTTGATATGCGCCAGCACGGCGCTGCGGATTTTGTCGATCAGGCCAGCGTCGATCACCGGCCTGGTAGGCACGACCCAGATGCGCGGGTCGTCGAAGCGCTCGCATTTTACGGCATCCTTCTCGGTGATCAGGATCACGTCGGCATCGAGCGCGTCGGCGTTGCCGGTGAACGGGTCTTCGGCAAAGTCATAGTGGTCGGGCAGCGGCAGCGTCTTCGGCGACAGACCGGCGCCGCGCAGGCTGGCGAAGAAGCGCTCGGGGTTGCCGATGCCGGCCGCGGCCAGCACGCGCCGCCCGGCAAAGGCGGCAACGGGCCGCGCCATGGTCGGGTCGTTCAGCTGCCAGGCGTCTTCCAGCTCCAGCCGCATGCCGTAGACGCCGGGGCGGTCGGGCGTGGCGCGGAAGTTGGGATCATTGATCAGCGTGGCGTCGCGCGGGCGCGTCAGCGGCTCGCGCAGCGGGCCGGCCGGCAGCATCAGGCCGTTGCCGCCCATGCGCGTGTCGAACATCACGATCTCGAAATCGCGCTGCAGCTTGTAGTGCTGCAGGCCGTCGTCGAGCAGCAGCACGTTGACGCCGGGGTGCGACACCAGCATGGTCTGCGCGCACAGCGCGCGGTCCGGGAACACCCACACCGGCACGTCGGTGGCGCGCGCGATCAGCAGCGGCTCGTCGCCGACGTCGCTGGCCTGCGAGGTCGGCTTGACCCGGCGCGGATGCTTGAGCTCGACGCCATAGCCGCGCGACACCACGCCGGGACGCAGGCCGGCCTCGGTCAGCGCGTGGGCCAGCGCGATCACCGCCGGCGTCTTGCCGGTGCCGCCCACGGTCACGTTGCCCACCACCACCACCGGCATCGGCAGCCGCGTGGACTTGAACCAGCCACGCCGGTAGCCGTGCCGGCGCACGCGGGCGACCAGCCCGAACAGCAGCGAGAACGGCAGCATGACCCAGGCAAACCAGCCGCGGCGCTGCCACTGGGCGGTCACGAAGTCGGCGAGGGCATGGCGGGGAGCGGGCATGGACGCGGCGAGTCGTTCAGGTCGTGGATGGGATGGGATTGTAGTGCGCCCGGGATCCCGCGCCCCCGAAAAGGGACCCAAAGGGACTGGAAGGGACCGAAAGGGAGGATCGGCAAGGACCGGCGGATTCACCCATTATGGGCACTGCGCAGCGCATGGGGCAAGCCCGGCCAGGCTGGCTTCGCGCCCGCAGGCAAGGCCGCCGTTCCCCGCTTCCGCGGGGCAACGACGATGCCGGAGCTCAGCGCGGCTGCGAGCTCTGCGTGGCGAAGGTCAGGCGCGACAGCCCGGCCAGCCGCGCGGCTTCCATCACGTTGACCACCGCCTGGTGGCTGGCCTGCGCGTCGGCGTTGACGATCACCACCGGCGGCTGGCCATTGCCGGATCCCCCGGCGCCGGCGGGGCCGGACGCGGCGCGCAGCTGGTCGGCGAGGCTGGTAACGTCTTTCTGCTCCAGCACTTTCTTGTTGATCGAGTAGACCCCGCGCGACGACACCGACACCACGATTTCCTGCGGCCGCTGCTGGGCGCGCTCGGCGTCGGCGGTGGGCAGCTGAATCTGCAGCTCGGTATAGCGCGAGTACGTGGTCGTGATCATCAGGAAGATCAGGATCACGAGCAGCACGTCGATCAGCGGGATCAGGTTGATCTCCGGCTCTTCGCGCCGCTGGCGGGAACGGAATCGCATGGCGTGGCGGGTCCGTGATCAGCTACGGCGCTGCGGCAGGATCGCGTCCAGGAACGCGGTGGCGCGGAATTCCAGCTCGGCCACGTAGTCGTCAACGCGGCGGCGGAAGTAGCGCCAGAAGATCAGCGCCGGGATCGCCACGATCAGGCCGAAGGCGGTGTTGTACAGCGCCACCGAGATGCCGTGCGCCAGCTGCTCCGGGTTGGCGCCGGTGCCGCCCTGGCTGCCGAAGATCTCGATCATGCCGATCACGGTGCCCAGCAGCCCCATCAGCGGCGCCACCGAGGCGATCGTGCCGAGTGCGTTCAGGTAGCGCTCCAGCTCATGCGCGACCGCACGGCCGGCTTCCTCGACCACATCCTTGGCGGCGTCGCGCGAGGTGTGCGGCTGCAGCACCACGTGGCGCAGGCCGGCGGCCAGCACGCGGCCGAGCGGCGAATTCTGTTCGATCGTGTTGACCACTTCCGGCGTGGCGCGGCGCTGCTGCGCAGCGGCCAGCGCTTCGTCATAGAGCCGCGGCGGCAGCACCTTGCTGCGCTTGAGCGACAGGAAGCGTTCGACGACCAGCGCCAGCGCGAGGACCGAGGCCAGCAACAGCGGCCAGATCGGCCAGCCGGCCGCTTGAATGATGGAAAACAATTGGACCCCCGGGATCGACAACCCAATAAAGAAACCCCAACCAGCTGGTCGGCATGCCTTGAGGCGCGTCAGCAGGCAGCGCACTCCGGCATTGCTCTGAAAAATCAGGCGCAACTCTACCCCGCGGCCTGCCGCGCGGCAAGCGACGGCCGGGCCGGCTGTCTCGGGCGCGCATCGGTGCCGGCCGATGTTGGCGGCGACTTTCCACAGGGCGCAGGGACAGAATTGTGGATCGATTGTGGAAAGCCGCCGGACAAGCGATGCAAGTGCTTGATTCGCAAAAGGAAGCGTGGATCTGCTTAAAAATTAAGCAGGTCCGTCCCGGGCGCTCGCGACGCTTGCCGCACACCGGAGAAAGGCGTGTTTGCTGCTGCTGCATCCCTTGTCGGTGCGATCGCGCACGATGTGACGCGGTCATCCACACCATTGCGGGACAGAATTGTGGAGCGGTTGTGGACAGGTGTCGGAGAATCCACCTAAGTCCTTGATTTTAAAAGCCTGGCATGTGATTGCTGAAAAAATAGGCAAATGCTTCCTGATGTGCTGCACGACCGCCCGATGGTGCGATGCATGGGTATACCCGAGCTTTTCCACACCCGGCAGGGAGAGAATTGTGGATGGCCTGTGGATAAAGTCTGGAGAGGTGGGCTAACCCATTGATTTCATTAGGGTCGTTGCTCACTGCCTAAAAAATAGGCGGCGCCTCGCTATTCGACGTTCCACATGGTGCAGTGCGGGCGCATGGCTTGACATGCCGCCTACGCCGCCCCGCAGCGTGATGCCGGCCACGCTTGAGGTAATAATCAGCGAAAAAGTCGGGTAAACGGCGCGTTTTATCCAGAGATCCTGTGGATAACTTTGTGAACAAGCCCCATTGGCGCCCGCTAAGTGGTTGATGCAAAAGAGAATTGGTTATATTGCCTAATTTTTATTTCAATCATAAATCTCATAGAAATCAAAGAGTTGTACGAAGTGATGCGGCTCGCCGGGCAGCATCGGCCCATCACTGCTACCCCCTTGACAGACCAGTTATGCTGTGGACATGTCCCATCAACGCCGCTTGACCGGCGTGCGCCATGCCCGACCTGACCAGCTTTTCGCGTGACGCTTCCTCCACCAGCCCCCGCGGTGGCCGCGAAGTCATTCCTGTCGGTGAGCTAAACCACACTATCGCCCGATTGCTGGAGCGCAGCTTCCCGCTGGCCTGGGTACGCGGAGAAATCTCCAACTTCACCCGCGCGGCCAGCGGCCACTGGTATTTCTCGCTCAAGGATGCGCGTGCCCAGATCCGCTGCGTGATGTTCCGCGGCCGCAACCAGCATGTCGACTTCCAGCCGCGCGAGGGCGAGGCGGTCGAGGTGCGCGCCGTGGTCACGATGTACGAGGCGCGCGGCGAACTGCAGCTCGGCGTGGAGGCGATGCGCCGCGCCGGCCTGGGCAACCTTTACGAAGCCTTCCTGCGGCTGAAGGAAAAGCTGGCGCAGGCCGGCCTGTTCGCACCGGAGCGCAAGCGGGCGGTGCCATCGCACCCGCGCACCATCGGCGTTATCACTTCGCTGCAGGCAGCCGCCTTGCGCGATGTGCTGACCACGCTGCGCCGGCGCGCGCCGCATGTGCCGGTGGTGGTCTATCCGGTACCGGTGCAGGGGGCCGGGGCGGCCCAGAAGATCGCCGACGCGATCGACCTGGCCGATGCGCGCCGCGACTGCGATGTGCTGATCCTGTGCCGCGGCGGGGGCAGCATCGAGGACCTGTGGTCGTTCAATGAAGAGGTGGTGGCGCATGCGATCGCGCGTTGCGCACTGCCGCTGATTTCCGGCGTCGGCCACGAGACCGACTTCACTATTGCCGATTTCGTCGCCGACGTGCGCGCGCCCACGCCGACCGGCGCGGCCGAGCTGGTCAGCCCCGACCGCTCGCACCTGCTGGCGCAGACCCTGCGCGGCCGCGACGCGCTGGCGCAGGCGATGCGCCGCGCGCTTGACCTGCGCGCCCAGCACCTGGACTGGCTGGCGCGGCGCGTGCGCAGCCCGCAGGCGCAGCTGCAGGAACGCCGCGCGCGCGTCGACAATCTGGCCCGACACTTGCGGTCGGCATTGCGCGACACCGTGGTGTCGCAGCGGCATCGCCAGCAGGTGCTGGCGATGCGCTGGAGCGCATGCCGCCCCGACACCGCCGCGGCACAAGCGGACCTGGCACGGCTATGGCAGCGGCTGCAGGCCGCCGCCACTCGCGGCCACGAGCGCGCCGGACAGCGCCTGGCGCGCGCCGCCGGTGCGCTGGAGCTGCTGGCACCGCAGCGCACGCTCGAGCGCGGCTACGCGGTGCTGCTCGACCAGCGCGGCCGTGCGCTGCGCTCGCCCACCGAGATCCGCCCGGGCAGCGTGGTCGAGGCGCATCTGGCCGAGGGCGTGGCCGACCTGTCGATTGCCGGCGTGCAGGCGAAGCTGGGCGATTTCTGAGGCACGAAGAAAAGCGTGGTCTTGGGTGCTCCCGAGCGGCCCGAGCTTGCCCAGGCAAGGTGTTCTCCCTCTCCCCTCAGCGGGAGACGGGAGCAAACCGGCGCCTTTCTCAATCGCCCCGGAAACCCGCCGCCAGACAAACTAACATCGAAGCAGGGGCATAGGCCTGCGGTTTGCGCGGGTATTCCAAGTCCCCTACAATCGGCAATTCCGGACCCTACAACCCCAACCCATAGAGACAGAACAATGGAACACAAGCTCCCCCCGCTTCCGTACGCGCATGATGCCCTGGCTCCGCACATCTCCAAGGAGACGCTGGAGTTCCATCATGACAAGCACCACCAGACCTACGTCACCAACCTGAACAACCTCATCAAGGGCACCGAGTTCGAGAACGCGACCCTGGAAGAGATCGTCAAGAAGTCGTCGGGCGGCATCTTCAACAACGCTGCCCAGGTGTGGAACCACACCTTCTACTGGGATTCGCTGAAGCCCAACGGCGGCGGCCAGCCGACCGGCGCGCTGGCTGATGCCATCAACGCCAAGTGGGGCTCGTTCGACAAGTTCAAGGAAGAATTCACCAAGGTTGCCGTCGGCACCTTCGGTTCGGGCTGGGCCTGGCTGGTGAAGAAGGCCGACGGCTCGCTGGACCTGGTGTCCACCTCCAACGCCGCGACGCCGCTGACCACCGATGCCAAGCCGCTGCTGACCTGCGACGTGTGGGAACACGCCTACTACATCGACTACCGCAATGCCCGTCCGAAGTACGTCGAGGCATTCTGGAACGTCGTGAACTGGGACTTCGCCGGCAAGAACTTCGCCTGAGCCCCGGTCATCCTTGCAGCAGCAAAAAGCCCCGGAAATTCCGGGGCTTTTTGTTTGGCGTTTGATTGACGCGTGTGTTTCGCCGCTCACTGCTTCGCCTGCGATGCCAGCTGCCGCGCCATCTCGAGGTGGTGGTTCAGCGTCGGCAGCGTCTGCCGCGCGAATGCCTTGACGCTGTCGTCCTTGGCTTCGTCAGCGGCATTGCGGAACAGCGCCACCGCCTCCTGATGGGCATCGACGCCGAACTGGCGGGCGTAGGCGCTATCGAACGCGCCGCCGCTGAGCCTGCCGAGTTTTTCCAGTTCCTGCTTCTTTACCTCGGGCGGCGACGCCGGCAGCTGGATGCCGAGTTTCCTCGCCAGCTGACGCAGCTTCTCGTCCGCGGCTTGATGGTCGCGGATCATCTGCGCGGCAAACGTCTTGACCGCTTCGCCGCTTGCGCGTGTCTGCGCCAGCTTGCTGGCCTCGATCTCCAGCGCGCCGGCCTCGGCCGCGTCGCGCAGGAACAGCGCATCCTTGTCCGGCGCCATCGCGGTACCCGGCTTGTCCGACAACGGCGCCGCATGGGCGCCGGTGGCAAGCAGCAGCGCAATCGCCGCCAGCATCGTCTTATAGACCGGTCGCGTCATGATGGCCTCCTCAATCCTGTCTGGGTTGTCCGTTCTACGCCATCAGCCCGCCGTCGTGATGTCTGCGGAAAAGGCCGCCGCGAGCTCGAATCGATGTCAGCGTCCCTTGGAATCGGGCACGCGGGTCTGGTCGATGCTGGCGCCGCCGCTGCCGGTGCGCGGCTTGCCGTGCAAGCCATCGCGGTCGGCCTTGCCGGCGCTTTCCGATGCCGGCTTGGGCTTGTCGCGGCCGGGCAGGCCGCCAGCCGTATGCGGTTCCTTCGGCACGTCGCCCAGCTCGCGCGCGAGCCCGCCTGGATTGGTCGGCGTGGCACCCGGCGTGCTGGATGGCGCCACCGCGGCGCCCGGCGGCGGAATGGTCTGGCTGCCGATGGGCCCTTTGTCGGTGCGCACACCGGTGCTGTCTGTCTTCTGGGCCAGCGCGCCGCCGGCCAGCAGCGACAGCAGCGCGGCGGCCGCGGCAAAGCGGGAAGTGGATGTCAAAGCGGACGCAAGGCGGATGCGCATTGGTTTCTCCTGGAGTGATGTTGTCCTGCTGTTGTTGTGCAAAGCATTTGCCGGGCCACGGATACGACGACGGCCCGTGTCGCCGTGGCCACCCGCTGCATCGCACTTTCTACAAGCACTGGCGCTTCTTACAGGCGTCACCCGCGGCGTGCGGTGCCGCGGCGCATGCATGTGTCCGGCCCGCTGCAGCAGTGCCGCCGTGGAATGAAAGTTGCGCGCCATGCTGGAGTGGCCGCGCCGCGGCCTGATGCTCAGGAGGCGCCATGAAGCAAAGCAAGCACGACACGTCGGGCAACCCCTCGCTCGACAAGCGGCAGGGGCTGGATGACCGCGAACTGCGGGAGAACGCGGCGGAAAACCAGCGTGCGCGCGAACGCGCCGCTGCGGACTGGGAGCATGCGGCTTCGCATCGAAAGGATAAGGCCGCGGACCCATCCTCGAGCCCACGCGCGCCGCGCAGCGAAGAGAAGCCCGGCCGCGGCGAATTCCCGCCCGGCGTCGGCAAGCGCGACCTGCTCGACCCGGGCAGCCGCGATCCCGATGCGCCGCCCACGGTGAACCGTTCCTGAGGCCGCCTAGCCTTCGCCGCGCGCCAGCCGCGCGGCTGCTTGCAGGCTGCGCACGATGCGATCGAATGCGGCCGCGCGCGCGTCGTCGGAACGCTGGCGCAGCGCAAACGACGGATGATAGGTGGCGATGACGAGCCGGCCCTCGTGCTCGACCGGCGTGTCCATCATCGTGCCCAGCGTCACACTCTTGCGGCCCAGCACCGCGCGCGCGGCGGTGGCGCCCAGCGCGACGATGATCCGCGGATCCACCTGCTTGAGCTCGCGCTCGAGCCACAGGTGGCACGCTTCGATCTCCAGCTGGCCCGGCGACTTGTGCAGCCGCCGCTTGCCGCGCAATTCGAACTTGAAATGCTTGACCGCATTGGTCATGAACAGCTTGTCGCGGTCCAGTCCGGCACGCCCCAGCGCATCGTCCAGCAGCTGTCCCGCGGGACCCACGAACGGCGAGCCCTGCAGGTCTTCCTGCGAGCCGGGCTGCTCGCCCACCAGCATGATGCGCGCGTGCGCCGCGCCGGCACCGGGCACGCCTTGAGTGGCATTGCGCCATAGCGGGCAACGCCGGCATTCGTTCAGTTCGGCACGGCTGACTGGTGGCTTCTTGCGCTCGGGCATCATCGATGTCTGGCAGTGGGACGCATGGCGCCGCTAGCCGGTGCGCAGCAGGTTCCGCGCCATGCGCCGCGGGCGCTACGCACCGGTACGGAATTTGCCTCGCCCCAACACCTCGGAGGCGGCCGGTCCCGCCGCTTCCTCCGTTGACCTGAACGCCGATTCCCAGCACGCATGCCCCAGCAACCGATCGCGCCCCCGTCCCGCCGCCGCATTGCCGCCGAACTGTTCCGCGCGATATGGCGTTTCCGCCTGCGCGTGGTGGTGGCGGTATCGCTGTTGCTGCTGGCCAAGGCCTGCGCGGTGGCGGTGCCGCTGCTGCTCAAGCTCGTGGTCGACGAAGTCGCGCCGGCCGCGGCCGGCACCGATGCGGCGCGGCTCGGGCTGGTGGCCATGCCCGTGTTCCTGGTGCTGGCCTACGCGATCCTGCGGCTGATGGGCAATGCCTTCAGCGAACTGCGCGACGTGGTCTTCGCCTATGTCACGCAAAGCACAGTGGCAGCGTTCATGGAGCGCACCTTCGCGCACCTGCACGCGCTGGGCGCGCGCTTCCATGCCAGGCGCGCCACCGGCAGCGTGATCCGCGACCTGGAGAAGGGCACAGCGGCGATCGGCTTCCTGCTGGGCGTGGCAGTCTTCACCATCGTGCCGACGCTGATGGAAATCGTCTCCGTACTGGCCATCATGATCGGCGCCTATGGCGGCGCGTTCGCCGCGATCATCCTGGGCGTGTTCGTGCTGTACTCGGCCTTTACCTGGTACTACACGCAGCGGCGCATGCGCGTGCAGCGCAAGGTCAATGCGGTGGAGGCCACCACCAACAGCAAGGTGGTCGACAGCCTGCTCAACTACGACACGGTCAAGTTCTTCGCGCGCGAGTCGTTCGAGACACGGCGGCTGTCCGACATATTGCGGCGCTGGGTCGGCATCAGCGTCGAGAACCAGTACGCGCTGTCGACGCTGCATATCGGCCAGAGCGTATGCATTGCGCTCGGCGTGGCGGCGGTGATGCTGCTGGCCACGCAGCGCGTGATCCAGGGTTCACTGTCGGTGGGCGACCTGGTGCTGATCAATGCCTACATCATCCAGGTGGTGCTGCCGCTCAATACGCTGGGTTTTATCTTCCGCGAGTCGAACGACGCCATGACCAACGTCGAGCGCCTGTTCGCGTTGCTCGACGCGCGCGGCAGGCCCGGCGAGGACGACGACGCGCCGGGGGCGCGGCCGCTGCGCGTGACGCGCGGCGAGATCGTGTTCGACCGCGTCAACTTCAGCTACGACCCCAGCCACCAGACCCTGTGGGAGGTCAGCTTCCGCGCGCAGGCGGGGCAGACCGTGGCGGTGGTCGGCGGCAGCGGCTCGGGCAAGTCGACGCTGGCGCGGCTGCTGTTCCGCCTGTACCAGCCCGATAGCGGCAGCATCGGCATCGACGGGCAGGACCTGCGGCTGGTGACGCAGCGCAGCCTGCGCGAGATGATCGGCATCGTGCCGCAGGACACCATCCTGTTCAACGACACCATCGCCTACAACATCGGCTACGGCCGCGAAGGCGCGACCCGGGCCGATATCGTCGCGGCGGCGCGCGCGGCGCAGCTCGATGCCTTTATCGATCGCCTGCCCGACGGCTACGAAACCCAGGTCGGCGAGCGCGGCGTGCGCCTGTCCGGGGGCGAGCGGCAGCGCGTGGCGATCGCGCGCGCGATGCTCAAGCGCCCGCCACTGGTGGTGTTCGACGAGGCCACCTCGGCGCTGGACACGCGCTCGGAGCGCGCGATCCAGCAGGAGCTGTCGGCGGTGGCTCGCGGCCGCACCGCGCTGATCATCGCGCACCGGCTTTCCACCATCGTCGATGCCGACCAGATCCTGGTGATGGAGCACGGCCGCATCGTCGAGCAGGGCTCGCACGCCACGCTGCTGGCGCGCGGCGGCATCTACACGCAGATGTGGCAGCTGCAGCAGCAGCAGCGCGAACTGGAGCGCGCCGAGCGGCGCCTGGCGCTGCAGCCGGTGCGGCTGGAGACGCTGGTGGCCAGCGTGGTCGATGGCCTGCGTGAGACCATCGCCGAGCGCCACGTCAACCTGTTCACGGTGCAGAGCGAAGCCGAGCTGCGCGTGACCGGCGATCCCGGCGTGCTGCAGAAGGCCATCTGGGAACTCTGCCAGCAGATGATTGCCACCACGGAACCGGGCGGGCGGCTGGAGCTGCGTCTGGAACGGCACGACGGGCAGGCCGGGCTGCGCGTGTCGGCGTCGCCGCAGCAGGGGCCGCTGGACGACGTGGAGGGACTACGCGAATGGCTGGGCGAGCACGGCGTGACGCTGACCGCCGATCCCGGCGCTCATGCGTGCCAGTTGCTGATGCCGATGCGCGCGGTGCAGGAGCCGGAGCCGCGGCGCGCCCCGGCGCCCGGCACGCCCGAGGCGCTCGAAGTGCCCGACACGCAAGCGCTCAAGGGCATGCGCGTGCTGCTGCTGGACGACGACGAAACCACGCGCGAGGTGCTGAGCGCCGCGCTTGAAGACTACGGCGCGCATGCGATCGCGCAGGAGCGCGGCGACGAAGTGATCGGGTTGCTGGCGGCGACGCCGCAGGCCGAGTGGCCGCAGGTGCTGCTGTGCGACCTGGCGCTCGGCGAGGAAGACGGCTACACCGTGCTGCGCCGCGTGCGCCGGCTGGAAGCGCAGATGCAGGTGCCGCTGGGGCGGCGCATGACGGCCATCGCGCTATCGGGACACGCCGAGCCGCAGGACCGCATGCGCGCGATGATGGCGGGGTTCCAGCTGCATCTGTCAAAGCCGGTGCGGATCGGCGAGCTGGTGGCGGCGCTGAGGTCGCTGGCGACGCGGGCGGAGCAGGAGCCTGGATGAGGGCTTTCACCGCCCCCGCAAATCCCGCCTCAACGCGGCCAATTCCCGCGGTATCACCCGCCGCTCGCGCATCACCCACGCCATCCCCTTCAGCACCTCCGCAATGCCGCGCCACCCCTGCGAACGCAGCAGGCCCGGCAACTCAGCCGCCGTTTCCTCCAGCGCCATGCGCCACGGCAGCCGCAGCCAGGCCGCCCACACCGCATTGCGCGCCAGCAGCGAGCGGCGCCGGCCGCCGTCGCGCAGCGGGCTGGGATGGTGGTGCACCACCAGTTGCGGCGCGTAGACCAGGTGCCAGCCGCTCGCCGCGAGGTCCAGCGCCAGCAAGGTTTCTTCGCCGCCGATAAAGAAGCGCGGATGATAGCCGCCGGCCTGGCGGAATGCTTCGGTGCGGAACGCGGTGGCGCCAGCCATCAGGCCGAGGATGGCGCGCCCAGGCAGCATGGCCGACGGCAGCGGGCTGTCGGCCATGCGCGCGCAGGCGGGATCCTCGCGTGCGCATTCGCCGACGAGGATGCGTGCGGTCAGCGCGGCCACGCGCGGATGGTCGCGGAACATGGCACAGGCGGTGGCGAGCGAGCCCGGCGTCCACCAGCAATCGTCGTCGCAGAAGGCGACATAGGGCGTGCGCGCCCATCTTGCGCCGAGGTTGCGCCCCGCGGCGCCGAGGTTGCGCTGGCAGCGCAGCAGCGTGGCATGCGGGAACTCGTCACGGACCATCGCGCTGGTGCCGTCGTCGGAGGCGTTGTCGACGACCACGAGGGGCGGGCGCTCCGGCAGCGCGCTGAGCTGGCGCAGCGCGTGGCGCACGGTGTCGCGCCGGTTGTGCGTCAGCACCACCACGCTGATGTCGAGCGAGGCGCCCGGCGGCGCGGCATGCAAGGCTTGGTCGGCAGGCATCGCTATCGCTATCGGTATCGCGAAGGGGAATCAGCGTTGCGCAGACTCGCCGGCGGACAGCGACCAGTAGCGCTCAGGCGCGCACAGGTCGCACAGCTGCTCTTCGCCGAACATCTGCACCTGGCTCTGGTAGGCATTGACTGCGTAGCTCTTCTGCGCGAGGTACTGGCTGACCGGCAGGTTGACCGGGGTCGCTTGCAGTCCTGCACCCAGGCATTCGGCCAGCCGTTGCTGCAGCACCCCGGGCAGCCGGCGGTAGATCACGTCCTCGTAGTACAGCCACTGCACCGGCAGCGCCGATCCCGCCGGCCCTCGCGATGGCACCAGCAGCGCGGCCCACGCCGCGGCGCGCACCTGCGCCGCCTGCATCAGCAGGCGGCAGGCTTCATGCGCCAGCACGTGGTCGGAATGGAACAGGCCGAGCGGCGCAACCACCATGCCGTCGGTCTGCGCCAGCAGCACGGGCTGCAGGCTGTCCGCGATCTCGCGCGGCGTATGACGGCGGCCATACTGGCTGTCCCAGAAATCGAGCCAGACCGGCTGCGCGCCCAGCATGCCAAGGGCGCGGTTGTCCTCGCGCCGGCGCGCGCGCACTGCCTGCTCGGCGCTGTCGAAGCCCGCGGCGCGGTCCCAGTCCGGTGCCGGCACATCGGCGGGCGGGACGCCGGCGAAGACCGTCACCACGCGCGCGCCCCGTGCCGCGGCGATCAGGCCGCCGCAGCTGAACACCGCATCGTCCAGGTGCGGTGCAATCACCGTCACCGGGCCGGCTATGTCAGTCACCATCGAATCACCCTTGCCATCGCCACTGGCAGGTTCGTGTCGCGCGCTATTTGTTAAGCACCACGGCGCGGACTTCTCGTGCCGTGGCGGATACCGGCACCACGTTGCCCGGCGCGCCCTGCGCATGCGCCTGTGCCGCCAGCCGCGCCGCGAAGTAATCGACCGTGTGGCGCAGGCCGTCTTCAAGCGACGTGCGCGGCGCCCAGCCCAGCAGGCTTTGCGCCAGCGAGATGTCGGGGCAGCGCTGGTGCGGGTCGTCGGCGGGCAGGGGGCGCATCTCGACCGGCGAATGCGAGCCGGTGGCGCGCAGCACTTCCTGCGCAATCTCCAGCATAGTCGTCTCGCGCGGATTGCCGAGATTGACCGGCATGCCGGAAGCGGGTGCTTCCATCAGCAGCACCAGCGCGTCCACCAGGTCGTCGACATAGCAGAAGGCGCGCGTCTGCGCGCCGTCGCCATAGACGGTCAGGGGCGCTCCGGCCAACGCTTGGGTGATGAAGTTGGACACGACGCGGCCGTCCGCGGGATGCATGCGCGGCCCATACGTGTTGAAAATTCGCGCGATCCGGACATCGAGCCGGTGCTGCCGGTGGTAATCCATGAACAGCGTCTCGGCGCAGCGCTTGCCCTCGTCATAGCAGGAGCGGATGCCGACGGGATTGACGTGGCCCCAGTATGCCTCCTGCTGCGGATGCATCTCGGGATCGCCGTAGATTTCGCTGGTCGATGCCTGCAGGATGCGCGCCTTGAGCCGCTTGGCCAGCCCCAGCATGTTGATCGCGCCGTTGACGCTGGTCTTGGTGGTCTGCACCGGGTCGTGCTGGTAGTGCACGGGCGAGGCCGGGCAGGCGAGGTTGTAGATCTCGTCCACCTCGACGTACAGCGGAAAGGTAATGTCGTGGCGCAGCAGCTCGAAGTTCGGCCTGCCGAGCAGGTGCGCGATGTTCTCCTTGGTGCCGGTATAGAAGTTGTCAACGCACAGCACGTCCTCCCCGGCCCGCACCAGCCGTTCGCACAGGTGCGAGCCAAGGAACCCCGCGCCGCCCGTGATCAGGATTCGCTTGCGGTCGCTTTCCTTCATCTCTGTTCTCCTTCGGCCGGGATCACGCCGCGGCCCGGCGCGCGCCGGCCGTGATGGGGCAGGCGCCGGCGCACACGCCGGCATACACGGCTTCCATCTGCTGCGCCACGCCGGCCCAGGTGAAATGGCGCTGCGCGCGGCGCCGTCCCGCTTCGCCGAGCTGGCGCGCATGCGCGGGGTCCGTGGCCAGCGTCGCCAGCCGCGCCGCCAGCGCGGCCGGCGCCTTCGGCGGCACCAGGTAGCCGGTCTGCCCGTCGACCACGGTGGAACGGATGCCGCCCACGTCGGCGCCGATCACCGGCGCGCCGCAGGCCATCGCCTCGACCGGCGTGATGCCGAAGGGCTCGTACCAGGGCGTGGTGACGAACACGTCGGCGGCGCTGTAGAACAGGCGCAGTGTGTCGCGTCCGCGCCGGCCGACGAACACCACGCTGTCGGCCACGCCTTCTTCCTTGGCCACGCCCTGCAGCCGGCCGATTTCGGGCGTGGCCTGCACGCTGGGCTGCTCGGCATTGCCGCCCACCACGTACAGCGCGGCGCGCATGCCGTGGTCGCGGCGCAGGCAGCCGAGCGCGCGGATGACGTTGTCGATGCCCTTGCGCGGCACCAGCCGGCCCAGCTGCAGCACGCTGAAGGCATCGCGCTGCCAGCCCAGCTCGCGCCGCGCCGCGTGTCGCGCTACCGGGGCAAACTCGGCGCCGTCGAACCCGCATGGCACCGTGCTGATGCGGCCGGGATCGGCGCCGTACAGGCTGACCAGGTCGTCCAGGTCCTGCGGACATTCCGCCACCACGCAGTCGGACACGCGCACCAGCGTGTCTTCGATGTCGAAGCGCGCATCGGGAAAGCCGTCGGTGCTGCCCTGGTGCAGGCGCCGCACCTTGCCCAGCGCATGGAAGGTCATCACCAGCGGAATGCCCAGCGCCCGGCGTGCCTGCAGCGCGGCCAGCCCCGACATGAAGAAGTTCGCGTGCAGCACGTCGTAGCCCACCGGATCGTGCCGGATGAACTCCACCAGGAACTCGCCGAAGGCGTCCATGTAGGGCAGCAATTGCTCCTTGGGCACCTGCACCGGTGGTCCGGCGGGCACGTGGATCACGTGTACATTGGGCGCAAAGGCGACCACCTCGGGCAGCAGCGCCTTGTCGCGGCGGGTGAACACGTCGACCAGGTAGCCGCGCGTGCCAAGCTGGCGCGCCAGGTGTGCCACGTAGATATTCTGGCCGCCGCAATCGGTGCTGCCGACACTGGCCAGCGGCGAAGCGTGTTCACTGATAAGCGCGATCTTGCGCATGGCGGTCTCCCTGGTTGCCGCTCCGCCCGCGGATTCGGGCGACTCGGACAGGGGCTGGCCTCAGCAGCTAGCGTGCCAGTGCGCTGGCGTGATCGCGCGACTGCGAAAGGCGTTGAAAAGGACGGACGGAAGGGAACCGACCGAGAAGCGTTATAGCGATTCTCGGCGCTTCTCGATCACAGATCGCTTTGTGCGTATCGAAGCAGGCGCCTTGCGGCATTGCTACCGCATTGAGTCATTCTTACGCCGCCGGTTGTAATTTGCGCTTACGAGTTTTTCCATTCAGGCATGAGCCTTGGAACGCTTGCAACACGCCCGGGCGCATACCGGATCGGGCGCGATGCTTGCAGCGTCGAAGGCGCAAAACATGCCACCCACCATGGAGCTGCCCATGAATCCGAGCGACAACGCACGTCCTGGTGCCGAGCCTTCCCCGCGCGCCTCGCATGCCGGCGCCAGCCGCTTCAGCGATCGCGCCGCGGCGAGGCGAGCCGTCGAACTGGCGCTGCCGATGCTGGAGGCATCGCTGCGCGACAAGGCCGTCGGCGAGAGCGGATGCATGCACGTAGTCGTGATGGATCCGACGCTGCAACCCGGCGACTGCACCTTCGAGGAAGCCATCCTGTACGAGCATTCGCTGCCTTCGCGCGAGGCGTGGGATGCGGACTACAGCCTGTACGCGCGCGCCAAGGCCAGCCTGTCGTGGCGCACCGGCATGGCCAGCGCCGCGGTGGTCCACTGCGCACCGCACCGGTTGCGCAGCGACGACACGCTGCTCGGCGGCGCGGCCGTGTTCGACGGCATCGTGGTCGCGGTAAGCGGTGCCAATGCCTGGTACGACGAAGCCTTCGCTGGCTGCGTGGCGGCGCTGTTGCGTGGGGTCGCGCAGGAGTGCTGCCATCGCGCGCAGGCCGGGGCTTGGCACATATTTCGCTGCGGCGTGATTCCCGGCCGGGCCGACCGGCTGTCCGACCCGCTGTCCGATTCCGGCTGTCCGAATCTGCGGACGCCGTGAGCGCCGCGGCAACCGCTCACCTTTGCACGAGGATTCACCATGCAGACTCCGCAACCTTCGCAACGTCCCGATCCAAACACCGCGGCGGCGCTGCCGCTGCAGGACCGTCATTACCTCGTGACCGGCGGCGGACGTGGCCTTGGGGCCGCCGTGTGCCGCACGCTGGTCCAGGCCGGTGCGGGCGTGATCGTTGCCGATATCGACGACAAGCTGGCCCGCGACAGCGCCGAGACCTTGACCGAAGCCGGCGGCCAGGCGTGGCCGCTGCGACTCGATGTGGCGGAGCCGGGTTCGGTGCGTGCCGCCTTCGATGCCGTGCGCGAACGGGTGCAGCGGCTCGACGGCATTGTCAACAACGCGGCCATCGACGTCACGCTGCCGGTCGAGGAAGTCGATGCCGAGACCTGGCGCAAGGTGCTGATGGTCAATCTGTACGGTCCCTACCTGATGTCGCATGCGGCCGTGCCGCTGATGAAGGCGCAGGGCGGCGGGCACATCGTCAATATCGCGTCGACCGCATCCAAGCGCGCCTGGCCCAATGCGTCGGCCTATCACGCCACCAAGTGGGGGCTGCTCGGCTTCTCGCATGCGCTGCATGCGGAGCTGCGCCCGCATGGCATCAAGGTATCGGCGATCGTCGCCGGCGGCATGCGCACGCCGTTCCTGCTCGACCGTTTCCCCGACATCGACCAGGGCAACCTGCAGGATCCCGCCAACGTGGCCAACGCCGTGCGCTTCGTGCTGACGCAGCCGGATGAGACCGTGATCCCCGAGGTCATGGTGCTGCCGATGAAGGAAACCTCCTGGCCATGAGCGACCCGGTTCAAAACGCGTGCGTATTGCCCGGCGCGGTGCTGCTCGACAAGGACGGCACGCTGCTCGACGACGTGCCGTACAACGTCGATCCCGGCCGGATGCGGCTCGCGCGCGGCGCCGCGGCGGCTCTGCGCGACCTGGGCAGCCTCGGCGTGCCGCTGGTGGTGGTGACCAACCAGCCGGGCGTCGCGCACGGCTATCACGCCGAGGCCGACCTCGTGCCGGTGCGCGAGCGGCTGGCGGCGATGTTCGCCGAACACGGCGCCACGCTCGCGGGCTTCTATTACTGCCCGCACCACCCCCAGGGCACGGTCCCCGCCTACACGCGCGCCTGCCTTTGCCGCAAGCCGATGCCGGGCTTGCTGGTGCAGGCCGCCAGTGCGCTGCGTTTCGCGCTGGGCCGGTCCTGGATGGTCGGTGACATCCTCAACGATGTCGAAGCCGGGCGTCGTGCCGGCTGCGGCACCGTGCTGGTCGATTGCGGCAACGAGACCGAGTGGCAGCTTTCGCCAGCGCGCCAGGCGCACTATGTGGTGCCCACGCTCGACGCTGCCGCGCGCATCGTGGCCGCCCGCATGCGCGCCTGCGGCACCGTCCCCGCCATGCAAACGGTGGCGCCATGACGACCTGGCAGACGGCGCGGCAGGTACTATGCGTACGGCTCGACAACATGGGCGACGTGCTGATGAGCACGCCCGCGATGCAGGCGCTGGCCGAGTCGATGCCCGGCCGCCGGCTGACGCTGCTGACCTCGAATGCCGCCGCCTCGCTCGCGCCGCATTTGCCGATGGTCAGGCGCGTGCTGGCGTGGGATGCGCCGTGGGCGCGCCACGATGAAGCTGCGCCAGTCGCGCCCGGTCCTGCGATGCTGCGCTGCGCGCGCTGGCTGGCGCGCTACCGCTTCGATGCCGCGGTGATCTTCACGGTCTACAGCCAGAGCCCGTTGCCGGCCGCGATGCTGTGCGCGCTGGCGGGCATCCCGCTGCGGCTCGCCTGCTGCCGCGAGAATCCCTATGCATTGCTGACCGACTGGGTGCCCGAGCGCGAGCCTGCGATGCAGCCCGGCCAGCGCCCGCGCCACGAGACCCGGCGGCAGCTCGACCTGGTCGCTCAGGTTGGCGCCAGCGCGCGCGATACCCGGCTGCGCTTCCGCGTGCTGGCGGCCGACCGTGCCGCGCTCGCCGCCCGCATCGCGGGCTGGCGCCGCGGCCGCAGCGGCCCGCTGGTGGTGGTGCATCCGGGCGCCAGCGCGGCCTCGCGCCGCTGGCCTGCGGCGCGCTTTGCCGAGGTCGCGCACGCGCTCGCCACGCAGGCCGGCGCGCACGTGCTGGTGACCGGCGCCGACAGCGAGCGCGAAACCGTGCAGGCGGTCTGCGCCGCTGCACACCATGCGTGCGTGGTGCCGCTGGCGGGCGCGCTGACGCTGGGCGAGATGGGCGCGCTGCTGGAGGCAGCCGACCTGCTGGTGTCGAACAACACTGGTCCGGTCCATCTTGCCGCCGCGCTTGGCACGCCGGTGGTCGACCTGTACGCGCTGACCAACCCGCAGCACACGCCGTGGCAGGTGCCGCACCGCACCTTGTTCGCCGACGTGCCGTGCCGCTACTGCTACAAGAGCACCTGCCCGCAGGGCCACCATCGCTGCCTGGAGGACGTGCCGGCCGCACACGCCGTGCAGGCCGCGCTGGCGCTGCTTGCCGGCGATGCGGACGCGCCGCCGGCGCAGCCGCTGCCGTGGCTTGGCGCCGATGCTCCATTGACCGAACCGGCGGCGGGCTTTGTCCCGGCTGCCCCCTTTGTCCCCGCCGCCATTTCCGCCCTTGGCGCGGCACGCGCCGCCCCGGCCGTGCCGGCTGCCGATCCACCGAGCCCCGACGAGGTTGCCCATGTTCACCCTTGGCATTAACGCCGCGTACCATGACTCCGCCGCCTGCCTCGTGCACGACGGCGCGGTGATCGCCGCCGCGGAAGACGAGCGCTTCACCCACATCAAGCATGGCAAGCGCCCGGTGCCGTTCACCGCGTGGGAGCTGCCGTTCCACGCGATCGACTATTGCCTGGCCGAAGCCGGCATCACGCTGCGCGACGTCGACCACGTGGCCTACTCGTTCGACCCAGCGCTGATGCCGGGCGCGCGCACGCACGATGCCACCGTGACGCTGCCGCTGGAGCCATCGAAGCAGGGCGCACCCGCCGGCAACGCATCGCCATGGGACCCGCTGTTCCTGACGTACGTGGTCAACGCGCCGCGCCAGCTGGCCAGCGGCGCGCCGCACCACCTGGCCGCGCGCTTCCGCGGCGTTACCCATGACGGCCCGTTCCGCTGGCATTTCGTCGAGCACCACATGGCGCACGAGGCCAGCGCCTTCCTCGCGGCGCCGTTCACGCGCTGCGCGGTGCTGACCATGGACGGACGCGGCGAGCGCGCCACTACCAGCTACGGCGTGTTCGACGGCAAGGAATACCGCCGCATCAAGCAGATCGACCTGCCCGACTCGCTCGGACTGCTGTACGAGCGGGTGACCAGGCACCTCGGCTTCCTGCATTCGTCGGACGAGTACAAGGTGATGGCGCTGGCCTCGTACGGCAAGCCGGCCTGCCTCGATGCCTTCCGCGGCATGGTGAGCCGCGATGCAGAAGGCGGTTACCGCGTGGCGCAAGCGGACCTGACGGTGCTGCTGGGACCGCCGCGGCAGCGCGGCGAGGCGTTCGGGCCCCGGCATCTCGATATCGCGCGTTCGCTGCAGGAGGTGCTGGAGGAAACCGTGGTCGGCATGACCACGTGGCTGGCCGAAGCGACCGGCGAGCGCCACCTGTCGATGGCGGGCGGCGTCGCGCTGAACTGCGTGATGAACGCGCGCGTGCGCGACCGCAGCCCCTTTGACGAAGTCTGGGTGCAGCCGGCCGCGGGCGATGCCGGCACCGCGCTGGGCGCGGCGCTGTGGGTCGACTTCCTGCAGCGCGGCCGGCCGGCGCGGCAGTGGTCGATGGACCACGCCTACCTCGGCCCGGCCTATACCGACGACGAGATCGCCGCGTTCCTCGACTGGGCGCACCTGCCGTACCGCCGGCTTGACGATATCGCCGCGCAGACCGCCGAGCTGCTGGCGCAGAACCAGATCATCGGCTGGTTCCAGGGGCGCATGGAATTCGGCCCGCGCGCGCTGGGCGCGCGCTCGATCCTGGCCTCGCCGATCGACGCCGGCATGCAGCAGCGGCTCAACGAGATCAAGGACCGCGAGGACTTCCGCCCGGTGGCGCCGGTGGTGATGCAGGAGCGCGCCGCCGACTGGTTCACCGCGGCCAGGCCGGGCCGCGGCGAGGCGCCGTTCATGCTGTTCATCTACGACGTGCGCCCGGAACAGGCGCCGCGCATTCCGGCGGTTTGCCACGTCGACGGCACCGCGCGCGTGCAAACGGTGCGGCGCGAGCAGAATCCCGCCTACTACGACCTGCTGGCCGCGTTCGAGCGCCGCACCGGCGTGCCGGTGCTGGTCAACACCTCGTTCAATACGCGCGGCGAGCCCATCGTCTGCACGCCGCGCGATGCGGTCGAGTGCTTCTGGACCTCGCCGCTGGATGCCCTGGTGATCGGCTCGTTCCTGCTGGAAAAGCCCGCGGCGGGCAGCCGGGGAGGACCCCATGCACAGGACTGAGCCGCTGGTCTCGGTGGTGGTTCCCACCTGGCGGCGCCCGGCGCTGCTGGCGCGCTGCCTGCAGGCGCTGTGCGCGCAACGGCTGCCGCCGCAGTCGTACGAGATCATCGTCGCCGACGACGGCTGCGAGGCGCGCATCGAACGGCTGGTGGCGCTGATGGCGTCCCGGCATCCCGCGCATGCGCTGCGCTACGTGGCCGTGTCCGGCACACAGGGTCCGTCCGGGGCGCGCAATGCCGGCTGGCGCCGCGCTGCGAGCGCGGTGATCGCATTCACCGACGACGATACCGTGCCGGATCCGCACTGGTTGCGCGAAGGCTGCGCGGCGCTGGCGCGCCAGCCCGAATGCTGCGCCGTGGCCGGCGCCGTCGAGGTGCCGCTGCCGCCGCGGCCGACCGATCATGAGCGCGATACCGGCGGACTGGCGCAGGCGGAGTTCGTTACCGCCAACTGCTTCGTGCGGCGTGAAGCGCTGCGGCGCATCGGCGGCTTCGACGAACGCTTCACGCGCGCGTGGCGCGAGGACTCGGACCTGCAGTTCCGGCTGATGAACGAGGTCTGCCCGGTCGGCCGCGCGCCGCGCGCGGTCGTCGTGCATCCGGTGCGGCCGGCGGCATGGGGCAGCAGTATCGCCGCGCAGGCCAAGGTGTATTACGACGCGCTGCTGTACAAGAAGCATCCGCGCCTGTACCGGCAGCGCATCCGCCGCACGCCGCCGTGGCATTACTACGTGGCGGTGCTGGCGCTGCTGGCCGCGCCGGTGGCGTTGCTGGCCGGGGCGCCGCGTGTTGCCGCCGGCGCCGGCCTGCTGTGGCTGGCGCTGACGGTGTCGTTCTGCCTGCGCCGGCTGCGCGGCGCGGCGCTGACGCCCGCGCATGTGGCCGAGATGGCGCTCACTTCCGTATTGATCCCGCCGCTGTCGCTGTTCTGGCGCCTGCGCGGCGCACTGGCATTCCGGGTGGTGTTCCTATGACAAGCGCAACCATTTCCCCTTTGAACCTGCCGCTGATGCCCGCGCGGCGCAAGCCGCATGCGCCGGCGCGCCGCATCGCGGTGTTCCGCGCGCTGCAGCTGGGCGACATGCTGTGCGCGGTGCCGGCGCTGCGTGCGCTGCGCGAAGGCGAGCCCGATGCGCACATCACGCTGATCGGGCTGCCGTGGGCGCAGGAGTTCGTCTCGCGCTTCGGCGCGCTGGTGGATGCGCTGATGGTCTTCCCGGGTGCGCCCGGCATGCCGGAGCAGTCCTACGCCGAGGCGGCCGCCGCACCGTTCTACGCGGCCGCGCGCGCGGCGCGCTTCGACCTGGCGATCCAGCTGCATGGCAGCGGCTCGCTCAGCAATGCGGTGGTGCGGCGACTGGGTGCGCGCCGCACGGCAGGATTCTGCTCCGACGCAGCCGACCATGACGCTGCCCATACCACGGGCGTGCGCAGCACGCGCGAAGGCATGCTGCTACCGTGGCCGCAAGGCAATGAAGTCGTGCGGCTGCTGTCACTGATGCAGGCGCTGGGCTATCCCGCCGCCGATCCCCACCTGGAGTTCCCGCTGCGCCCGCTCGATCATGCCAGCTGGCGCCTGCTGGCCGAAGAGCATGGGCTCGGCCCGGCCGGCTATGTCTGCATCCACGCCGGCGCGCGCATGCTGTCGCGGCGCTGGCCGCTGGAGCGCTTCGCCGAAGCCGGCAGGGCGCTGCGCCGCCACTGGAAGGTGGTACTGACCGGCAGCCGCGACGAAGCGGCGCTTATCGATCAGCTCGCGCGGCGCATCGGCAAGCCGGTGGTCAACCTGTGCGGACAGACTTCGCTGGGCACGCTGGCCGCGCTGATCGGCCATGCGCGCCTGCTGCTGTGCAACGACACCGGCGCCTCGCATATCGCCGCGGCCATGGATACGCCCAGCGTGGTGGTGTCCTGCGGCAGCGACAGCGCGCGCTGGGCGCCGCTCGATGCCTCGCTGCACCGCGTGCTGGCCGAGCATCCGCCGTGCCGTCCCTGCATGCACCAGCAATGCCCGGTCGCCGGCCACCCGTGCGCCGCCGGCATCAGCGTAAAGCGCGTGGTCGATACCGCGCTGGAACTGGCGGCGCGGGAGTATGACCATGCCTAGGCGCCTGCGCATCCTGACCTGGCACGTCCATGGCAACTACCTGTACTACCTGTCGCAGATTCCGCACGACCTGTACCTGGTGACGCGCGACGACGGCACGCCCGGCTATGCCGGCGCCGGCGGCGCGCTGCCATGGGGCAACAACGTGCGCGAGGTGCCGTACCAGAGAGTGCCGCAAGGGCGGTTCGACTGCGTGCTGTACCAGCACCGGCACCATTACCTGCGCGATCGCGTGGAACTGCTGAGCGACGCGCAGCGCGCGCTGCCGGCAATCTACCTCGAGCACGACCCGCCGCAGGAACATCCCACCAATACGCTGCATCCGGTCCAGGATGCATCGGTGCTGCTGGTCCATGTGACACCGTTCAATGCGCTGATGTGGGACAGCGGCGTGACGCCGTGGCGCGTGATCGAGCACGGCGTGATCGTCGACAGCCAGGTGCAATACAGCGGCGAGCTGGCGCGCGGATCAGCGTCGTCAACAACCTGCAGAGCCGGGGCCGCCGGCTGGGCGCGGACGTGTTTGCGCAGGTGCGGGAGCTGGTGCCGCTGGACCTGGTCGGCATGGCGGCGCAGCAGGCGGGAGGGCTCGGTGAAATACCCAATCCGCAACTGGCCGCCTTTGTCGCGCGCTACCGCTTCTTCTTCAATCCGATCCGCTATACCAGCCTGGGGCTGGCCGTGGTGGAGGCCATGACGCTGGGCGTACCGGTGGTGGGGCTGGCGACCGCGGAACTCGCCACGGTGATCCAGAGCGGCAGCAACGGCTACGTCGACACGCGCCTGGACGTGCTGGTCAGCGTGATGCGCGAGCTGCTCGACGATCCGGAGCTGGCGCGCGCATGGGGCGAGCGTGGCTGCCGGCTGGCGCGCGAGCGCTTCGGCATCGGGCGCTTCGTTGCGGAATGGGATGAGGCCCTGCGTACGGTGGCGGGATAAGCCGGAGGCAGCGCATCCGTTCAGCGCTTGTCGTGGGTACGGCCACTGCCGTTGGCGCTGCCATTGCCATTGCCATTGCCATTGCCATTGCCATTGCCATCGCCGTCCGGCGCCGCGCTTGCGCCTCCGCGCACCGATGTACTGGCCGAGACCGTGCAGCAAACCAGGTAGTACGCGCGTTTCAACGCCATCGCGGCCTGCACTTTCGAGCCCGCTTCGGCGCTGGCAAACGCCTCGTGCAAGCAATGCTCGATGCTGTCGGCGGTGCCATGCTGCTCGAAAAGGTCTTCGGGCCGTTGCGCCCAGAGCGTCAATAGAACCCGCTCTCGTTGCGCCATGGTATGCGCGGGCCACACGCGGTCGCGGCTCAGCAGTTCCAGGCGCGTCGCCAGCAGGGCTTCGAGGAATATTGTGGGCCGCGCGGGGCGTCTGGCGTGGGGCTGTAAGCCGGGGGATCGCGCGGAAGTGACGCCAGTCGCGGACTCGGTCTCCGCAGGCGCGTCGTGATGCAGGAAGAAGGTCATGGCGGTGGGGCGGCGCCCGCGTCTGCCACTTATGCGAAGCATGAAGTCGGGCCGCGGTGCCGGGGTCTGTTGCGCTTGCGCGCTCACTGGTAGCGCTGCAAGGAGCGTTCCAACGCGCCATCGTGACGGCAGGCGGGGCGCCGGTGAGGGCGGCGCCTGGCCTGCAGGGATTATTGCAACGTTGCGCGTAAATCCGGCGCTACGTTCGTTGGCGCACCCGGCGAAACGCAAAAAAAACGCACGCAAAACGTACGCCGCGGTGCTTCAGGCAACGCGCAATTCCCGGATGGCGTTCAGCAAGGCCTCCAGCGAGACCGGCTTGGTCAGGTGGGCGTCGAAGCCTGCCTGCATCGACTCGCGGATATCGTCCGGCCGGCCATAGCCGCTCAATGCAATCGCGGTCAGCTTGTGGAGGTGCGGCTGGCGGCGGATGGCGCGAATGAAATCCAGTCCCGACATGCCGGGCATGCCGATGTCGGACAGCAGCAGGTCGGGGCAATGCTCGCCGAGACGGTCCAGTGCCTCTTGCCCGCTGGTGGCGACCGACACGCTGGCGCCTTCCATTTCGAGCAGCAGCTTGAACGTCTCGACCGTGCCGGAATCGTCGTCGACCAGCAGGATCTCGGTGCCATTCAGCGGCAGCGAGGGCGCCGGCGCCGGCGCGGTGTCGGTAGCGATTTCTTCGCGCAGCGGCAGCGTTACCGTGAACACCGAGCCCTTGCCGATCCCGTCGGAATTCGCGCGCACCGTGCCGTTCTGCATGGTCACCAGTTCGCGTACCAGCGACAGGCCAATGCCTAGGCCGCCCTGCCGCGCGCTCGGCACAGTGCCCTGGCGGAACATGTCAAAGATATGCGGCAGGTTCTGCGCGTCGATGCCAACGCCGGTGTCGCGCACCTCCAGCACGCCGTCGCCGCCCGCTCTGGATAGCGAGACCGTGATCTTGCCGCCGGCGCTGGTGTATTTGAGCGCATTGCTGACCAGGTTCCAGACCACTTGCTCGACCCGGGTCAGGTCGGCGTCGATCATCAGCGGGCGGGCCGGTAAGCTGCGCTCCAGCGCGATGTCCTTGCGCCCGGCCTCTTCCTCGATGGCGCGGCAGACGCGGTCGACCACTTCGCCCCAGTCGACCGGCGCGCGCGCGATCGACAGCTTGCCGGTGCGCAGGCGCGACATGTCGAGCAGGTCGTCGATGATGTGCGCCTGGCCGATCACGGTGCGCCGGATGGTGCCGGCGGCGCGCTGGATCACCGGGTTGCCGCGCGCTTCGGGCGAACGGCTGATCAGCTCGGCGCTGGCGCTGATCAGGTTGAGCGGATGCTTCAGTTCGTGCGACACCACCGCCAGGAACTCGTCGCGCACGCGCTCGGCACGCGCGTCGGCGCGTTCGCCGGCGCGCGCGTCGACGGGCTCGTCGCCCACCCCGCGCCCCGTGCGCGTGGCCAGCCGCGTCAGCGCCACTTCGTCGAGATTGCGCATGATCTTGGCAAAGCCGCTGAAACCGCCCTTGTCCAGGCGCGACAGCACGCCGCTGGCGCGGAAGCGGCTGCCGTCCTTGCGCTGGTGCCAGCGGTCTTCTTCAACGCGGCCGTACAGGCGCGCCTGCGCCATTTCTTCCTGTGCGACGCGGGCGGCGCGGTCTTCGGGCGTGTACAGGGCTTCCGCCTCCTGTCCGAGCATCTCCGCCTCGGTATAGCCGAAGATGCGTTCCGCGCCGGTGTTCCAGCTGGTGACGTGGCCTTCGTCGTCGTAGGTGATGATGGCGTAGTCGCGGGTGCTTTCCGCCACGATATTCATGCGCTTCTCGCCTTCGCTCAGGCGCTCTTCGGCGGCGCGGCGCGACGTGATGTCGATGAACGACAGCACCGCGCCCTCGATGCGGTCCTCGGTGGTGCGGTACGGCAGGAAGCGCGCGAGGTACCAGCGGCCGTCGTTGCTCTTGACTTCGCGCTCGATCAGGCGCAGGGAGTCGAAGGCTTCGCCGGCATCGTCGGCAAGCTTGTCGTAGTCGAGCCGGTGGGTGATATCGAGCAGCGACCGGCCGATGTCCGACGGGATGATGCTGAAGACGTCGGTGGCACGCGGGGTGTAGCGCTTGATGCACAGGTTGCGATCGACGAAGACCGTGCCGATATCGTTGGCCATGATCAGGTTCTGCAGGTCGTCGTTGATCTTGCCGGTTTCCTCGACCTTGGACTTGAGCTCGGCGTTGACGGTGGTCAGCTCTTCGTTGATCGACTGCAGTTCTTCCTTGCTGGTCTCCAGCTCCTCCGTGGTCGAGCGCAGTTCCTCGTTGATCGCCTGTAGTTCTTCGTTGGAGGCCTTCAGCTCCTCGGTCGAGGTCTCGGACTGCTCGATGGTGACCTGCAGCTGTTCCCTGGTGCGATGCAGTTCGCGTTCGAGCTGCGCGATCATCGGGTCGCGCTCGTCGGGGGCCTGGCCGCGCGGCGCTGCGCTCATGCTGTCCTCGACCTCGTCGAACAGCACCAGCACGAAGTCGCCATTGGCTTCGGCGTCGTGTACCGGGCGCGCGGTCATGTTGACGAAGAAATGCCTGCCGTCGCGTTCGAGCTGCACGCGCCTGGCCTCGACGCTGTGATTGCTCTGCAGCGCCTGGTAGATCGCGGTACGCAGTTCCAGCCGCAGTTCCTGGCGCACCGCGCCGATGATGTTGTGCGACGGCATGCCTCCGGCGTACTGCAGGAAGCGCCCGGCGCGGTCCGACAGGTGCACGATCTCGGAATCGCGGCTGACCAGCACGCTCGGCGGCGCGTGCTGCTCGATCAGCCGCTGGTGGAGGTCGCCGAAGGAGAACTTGCGCTTGCCGGACGGCTGCAGCACCGCCACCGGCGAGCGCGCATTGAGCATGCCGGCCGACAGCGGCAACGGAGTTTCGGCGCGCACCGCGACGTTGGCGCGGTAGACGCGGGCCTTCTTGTCGACCACCGAAAACAGGTTGCTGACGCTGTCGGCGGCTTCGGAGCTGCCCAGGAACAGGTAGCCGCCCGGGCGCAGCGCGAAATGGAAGGTGCGCAGGATCTCGGCCTGCGCGTCGCGGTCCAGGTAGATCAGCAGGTTACGGCAGCAGATCAGGTCCAGCCGCGAGAACGGCGGATCGCTGAGCACGTTGTGCAGTGCGAAGAGCACGCGCTCGCGCAGTTCCTTGCGCACGCGGTAGTGCGTGCCGTCCTTGGTGAAGAACTGCCGTACCCGCGCCGGCTCGACGTCGGCGATGATCGGTTCCGGGTACAGCCCGTTGCGCGCGATCGCCACGGCGCGCTCGTCGATATCGGTGGCAAAGACCTGGAAGGGCAGCTGGTAGGGTGTCTGCGACGAAGCTTCCTGCAGCAGCATGGCCAGCGAATACGCTTCTTCGCCGGTGGCGCAGCCAGGCGCCCACACGCGGATCGAGTCGCTGTCGGGACGGTCCTGGAACAGGCGCGGCAGCACGTCGGCGCGCAGCACGTCGAACGCTTCCTTGTCGCGGAAGAAGTTGGTCACGCATGATCAGCATGTCCTGAAGCAGCGGTGCCGTTTCTTCCGGATGCAGGTGCAGGTAGTCGCGGTATTGCTGCAGGTTCGTCAGGCCATTGACCTGCAGCCGGCGCTCGATGCGGCGCAGCACCGTGGCGCGCTTGTAGTGGCGGAAATCATGCGAGGTGCGGGTGCGCAGGATCACCATCACCTCGCGCAGCGCGCGCTCGTTGCTTTCCGATTGCGGCGCGGGCTCGGGCGCGTCCTCGTCCTCGGGCGGCTTGGGCAGCTGGATATGGCTGGCGGTATTCCACAGGTCGAGCAGGCGCTGCGGGATCTCGTTGGCCGGCATCACAAAGTCGACCAGGCCGGTGCTGATGGCTGAGCGCGGCATGCTCGAGTATTCGGCTTCCTCCGGCTCCTGGGCGATGGCGATGCCGCCCAGCTCCTTGATGCGGGTCAGGCCGACCGAGCCGTCGGAGCCGGCGCCGGATAACACCACGCACACGGCGCGCTGGCGATGGGCATCGGCCAGCGAGCGGAAGAACAGGTCGATGGCCGCGCTGCGGACGTCGCGGCGTTCCTGCGGGCCCACGCGCAGGTAGCCGTCGATCATGGTCAGGCTATGGTTGGGCGCAATCACGTAGACGTGGTTGGCTTCGATGCGCGTGGTGTCGGTGACCTGCCGTACCGGCATGGTGGTGCGTGCCTGCAGCACGGGCGCCAGGTTGCTGGCGTGGTCGGGAGAGAGATGGACGACCAGGACAAAGGCTGCGCCGGTGCTGGCGGGCAGTCCATCGAACACCTGGATCAGGGCTTCAATACCCCCGGCCGACGCGCCCATCCCGACTACGGGAAAGGCGAGCTGGCTGGGCAGGGGGCGTTCACGATTCTTGGCCATCGCTGCGTGGATAAGTTAGTGCGCCGGCCGGATGCGGCGCTATCCCTCGCGAAGCCAGCCTTCGATGCGCTTCGCGGACGCTGCAGCGCGGCCCGCTGCCTCGGTATACCGGCGTGATTCGCCAGTTTCGCCGACTTGCGTATGATACGCCGCAATCTGCGTGTAAAGCTCGCGCTGTTCGTGCAGCGCGCGCAAGGCCTCGAAGAGGGTGTGTTCGAGTGCGCCATTGGCGGCGTGGCGCAGTGTTGAAATGCCGAAGGCATGGCCGGTGTGGCAGCGGAAGCGCGGCGGCATGCTGTCGCGCACTTGCCATAGGGTGCCGCCGCATTCCGGGCACGTCAGCGCCGACGGGAGCGCAATCTTTTCCACGGCCTCGATCGAGGAGGGGCCCAGCGCTACGCCGTGCTCGATGCGCAGCGATTCGGGCGGGTCGGCGGGCGGACCTGCCGCGGAGCCGGCCAGTTCCACCAGCTTGGGCGCGATCGCCGCCAGCGGCAGCACGTAGTCGGGCGGCGAGGCGCGGATGGCGTTGCGCGGCATGTCGGCGGCGAAAGCGCTGTCGGGATCCTGCACGATGGTCACGCCTCCGCACTGGCGCACCTCGCGCAGGCCGGCCGCGCCGTCGTCGAGCTGGCCGGTGAGCAGTGCCGCCACTACACGGTTGCCGCGCGCCACGGCCGCGCTGCGGAACAGCGGGTCGATCGCCGGCCGCGCGAAGTTCTCCTTGGGCCCGCGCACCAGTTGCGCATGCTCGTCGACGATCATCAGGTGTTGGTCGGGCGGCGCCACATAGATCGCCCCGGGCCGCAGCGGTTCGCCATCGCGGGCATGGCGGGCCGGCAGCGGCCCGGCGCTGGCCAGCATGTCGGGCAGCATGCTCTGGTTGGCGCCGATGTGCAGCACGGCCAGTACGGCCGCATCCAGGTCCGGCGGCAATCCGGCGGCGATTTCCCGCAGCGCGTCGACGCCGCCGGTAGAGGTGCCCAGGACTATGGTGTCGCGCTTCATGGGATCTCGGGTTGGTTTCAGGCCGCTGCCCGCAGCAAGGGGGATCGGCAGGCTGCTGGTCTATTCCGCGGTGGATACCTCTGCCGGCGCTTCGGGCGCGGCAGCGGCGCCGGTGTCGGATGGCTGCACGATGGCCGGCGCCGCGGCGCGTATCCGCAGCACGGTCTGGCGCGAGGTGTTGAAGCGCCGCGCGGTTTCGCTGACCGACTGGCCGTCCGCCAGCGAGCGCAGGATGGCATCGCGCTCGTCGGGCTTGTGCTTGGGCGGGCGGCCGACCGCACGGCCCATGGCCTTGGCCGCCGCCAGGCTGTCGCGCACGCGCGCGCTGCGCGTGCTGCCCTCCAGCGCGGCCACTGCGCGCAGCACCATGACTGCCTCCGGCGGCGCGGCGCTGGCCAGGTTGGCGCGGCTGAGCTGCACGCAATGCAGCGCCACCCCGAGCAGGCGGAACCTGCGGATCGTGCCCAGCACTTCCTGCACGCTCCAGCCCAGGCAGCTCAGCTGCATCGTCACCAGCGTATCGCCGGCCCGCACCCGTTGCAGCAGCGACAGCAGCCGCGGCCGTTCGGCCGCGGGCACCGAGGCCGGCTCGCACTCCCAGAAGGCGCGGCGCAGGTCGACGGTATAGCCGGCCCGGTCGGCTATGCGCAATTCGTCTTCCATCGTTTCGAGGTCACGGGCGCGGTTCGAGTAGATGAAGGTAGACGTCATGAGGATTCCTCGTTCTGGTTTTCGTCTCCGGTCGCGCGGCGGGCGTCCCTCCCGGCATCCGGCAGGCGACCTGTTTCTTCTGATTAGCAAAACTCGTCCCAGCAGCGGGGGCGGCAAGATAGTGACGGTTAACGTGCTGATGTGTGCATTCTTCACATGTACGTAAAGCAAGTTTTACGTACCTGAATTGGGCGCTCTGTGACATGCCCGCCTCGGCTAGGATGTTCAATAAGTGCGAGCTGGGCCTGCGCCGGATGCCTGGTGCCCGGCGTGCCCTGCGCCCACACCGACGGCAATCGCGATGACCAGCGGTATCTCCGCGGCAAGGAGTTGGCGATGACAGCGCAGCATTATTTCGGCTATCTCGTTCACGGCACGGCACACGCGGGCGCCAACGGGCTGTTTGAAGCGTCCGGTCTGGTCGAGCACGACGGTGCGCCGGTGAACAGCTCCGGGCCGCTGGGCTGCCACCCGACGCGCGAGCGTGCCATTGCCGAAGGCATAGCCTGGGGCAAGGTCTGGGTCGACATGCGAGTGCGTGGCTACACCGACGTGCGTGCCGGCGCGCGCAAGCCTGCCGCGGCGAGAACGTAGCCGTGGCCAGGGTGATACACATCGTCAGCAAGCCTGATCCGCGAGCCTGATCCGCAAGCCAGGGCGATACCTCTGGCGTCATGATCCCGGCCAGCTCGAAGGCAGTGCCTCGAGCGTCGGCCGCGCCTTGGCGGCCAACGCCCGCGCCATCCGGCGTTCCAGTGTTTCCGGTCTTCCTGTCCTGCGCGTGCAGCGCCGTCGGCACCTGCGCGCACCTGGCGCCACGCGCTTTAGCCCGGCCGCGGCGGCGCGCGCCTTGGCGGGCACGAATAACAACCCTTTCGCGCAGGAATTGCAATGTTTGCCGCGCACGCGTGCCGGGTCCGTGCCCGCCCTTGCCACGGCCCGGCGGTGCGCTGGCTGGGCACAGAACCTGCTGACGGGGGGCAAAGCCGGGTGCGACCGGCTTCCCCCTCAAGCTCCCAGGAGGTAATCGTGGACAAGTCGAAGATCCCCGCAGACCAGGCCGAGGCCCTCGGCGCCTTGATGGACGATCATCGCGCGGTCAAGAAGCTGTTCAAGGCGTTCAAGGACACCGAGGACCGCGATGAAAAGGAATCGATCGCGCTCGAAGCCTGTCACCAGCTGACCGTGCATGCCACAATCGAGGAAGAGATTTTCTACCCGGCGCTGCGCGGCGCCAGCGATGACATCGACGACATGCTGGACGAAGCCCAGGTCGAGCACCAGGTCGCCAAGGACCTGATCGCGGCGATCGAGCAAGACCCGGCCGGCGATATGCTCGTAGCCAGCTTCACGGTGCTCTCGGAGTATGTCGCCCACCATATCGAGGAGGAGGAAGGCGAACTGTTCAAGAACGTGATCAGGGAGAAAATCAACCTGCGCGACGTGGCACGGGCCCTGGCGGCGCGCAAGGAAGAACTGATGCAGGAAACCGCCTGATCGGCTTCCCGCGCCGGTCGCGAGCGGTGGCTGGTGAACTGCCACCGCTCGCGTTCGTTAACCGCCAGACGACTCCCACCGGTCCCGTCAATGCTCGCTCCGGAGCAGACCCGAAAGGGGCGGACATCAGTCGATTTGAAAGAGTCGCACAAGGCAGCGCGTCCCGTCGCGGCCGGCACGCGGCTAATATGGCGCGGTCTTCACAGCCGTACCGCCGTACTGTCCTGCCCATGACCTTTGTCGTGACGGATGCCTGCATCCAGTGCCGCCATACCGATTGCGTCGAAGTCTGCCCGATGACCTGCTTCCATGAAGGGCCCAACTTCCTCGCCATCGATCCCGACCAGTGCATCGACTGCTCGATGTGCGTGCCGATGTGCCCCGTGGGCGCGATCTATTCCGAGCATGACCTGCCCGACGACAAGCGCCATTTCATCGCCCTGAACGCCGAACTGTCGCGCCGGCCCGACTGGCCGCCGCTGCTGCAGGCCAAGGGCCCGATCGCCGGCCACGAGCAATGGGCGGACCATCCTGACCGCCTGGGGCTGCTGGTGCGCTAGCGCGTGCCGGCGTAGTCGGGAAACGCTTCGTCCAGCGTCAGCACGCTGCCGGTCAGCGCGCCGTCATAGCCCGGCAGCGCATTGACGCGCTGGCGGAACGCCTCGCTGGTCAGCGCGCCGACCGCGCCCGACAGCGCTGCGCTGCGCAGCATCGATTTCTCGATGGCGAAGAAGTAGCGCTCCTTGATCACCGGCTCGAATTCCAGCCCGAAGCGCCGCGCCGCGGTTTCCACGCCGAAGCCCACATCCGCCATGCCGCTGCCGATGTACGCCGCCACCGCGGCGTGGGTGAACTCGCCGTTGCTGTAGCCCTCGATCCGTGCCGGGTCGATGTTGCGCGCGGCCAGCATCAGGTCGAGCAGCAGCCGCGTGCCCGAGCCCACCTGCCGGTTGACGAAGCGCACCTCGCGCCGGGTCAGGTCTTCCAGCGTGCGGATCCCGAGGGGGTTGCCCGGCCGCACGAACAGTCCCTGGCTGCGCACCGCCAGGTGCACCAGGCAGTGCGTGTCGGGCTTGAGCCAGGTGGTGAAGTGGCGCCACATGCCGTGCTCGAACTCGCCCACCGGCACATGGAAGCCGGCGATATCGCATGCGCCCTCGGCCAGTGCCGCCACCGCCTCGACGCTGCCGCAGTACTTCAGGTCGTGCCGCACGTGCTGCTCGTCGAGGAAGTCGCGCAGTGCCGCCACCGCGAAGCCGTGGCTGGCATGCAGCCGCACTGCCGCCTCGGACTGCTCCATCAGCTTCTTCAGTTCGATTTCCAGCTCGGAGGCCAGGCTGTCCAGCGTCGGCGACAGCCGCGCGCCGATGCGCTTGCTGGCCCACACCAGTTGCTGCGCCAGCGGCGTCAGCGCGCTGCCGCGCCCGCGGGTCTTGTCGATCAGCGGGCCGCCGAACAGGGCCTCGGCATCGCGCAGGATGCCCCAGGCGTAGCGGTAAGACAGCGACACCGCCTGCGCGGAGTGACTGATGCTGCCCGATTCCCCGACATGGCTTAGCAGGGCGACCAGCCGCGACACGTCGAGGGCCTCGGCGCCGGGGGTGCCGTCGTCGCGGATTTGCAGGTGGGGGAGGATCGAGATGCGAAGCATATGAAAAAAATAGCTTATTGATGGACCGTTGTCACTCTCATATATTGCATCCACGGGCCCAACGGCAGGGATGGAGGCCCGTAAATAGGAAAAAAATAGCATATAGAGGGATCCTGGCGGCCATGCTGCGAGCCCCCAAGCGACCCCACAGGAGACGCCATGCCAGATACTCCCAACGCCCAGGCCTGCGCGGCCACGATTGACGCCATCGTGGCCGCGCGGCAAGACATGCCGGGCGCATTGCTGCCGATCCTGCACGAGATCCAGGACACGCAGGGCCATATACCGGACGCCGCTGTCCCGGTAATCGCCCGCGCGCTGAACCTGTCGCGCGCCGAGGTGCATGGCGTCATTACCTTCTACCACCACTTTCGCCAGCAGCCGGCCGGCCGCCACGTGATCCAGGTGTGCCGCGCCGAAGCGTGCCAGGCGGTCGGCGCCGAGGCGCTGGCCGAGCATGCCAGGCGGGCGCTTGGCTGCGACTTCCATGAAACCACCGCCGACGGCGCGGTCACGCTGGAGCCGGTGTACTGCCTGGGCCAGTGCGCGTGCGGCCCGGCCGTGATGGTCGGCGAGCGGCTGCACGGCTATGTCGATGCGAAGCGCTTCGATGCGCTGGTGCGGTCGCTGCGCGAAGCGCAGGCCGCCAACGAAACCGCGGAGGTCCAGGCATGAGCGCCGCTGTCAATCCCACCGTCAACACCATCTTCGTGCCGCGCGATTCCACCGCGCTGGCGCTCGGCGCCGATGAAGTCGCCCGCGCGATCGAACGCGAGGCGGCCCGCCGCGGCGAAGCCGTGCGAATCGTCCGCAACGGCTCGCGCGGCATGTTCTGGCTGGAGCCGCTGGTCGAGGTGCAGACCGAAGCGGGGCGCGTGGCCTATGGCCCGGTCAGCGCGGCAGACGTGCCGGCGCTGTTCGACGCGGGCCTGCTGCAGGGCGGCGCGCATGCGCTGGCGCACGGCCTGACCGAAGAGATCCCGTTCCTGAAGAAGCAGGAGCGCCTGACCTTTGCACGCATCGGCATCACCGACCCGCTGTCGCTGGACGACTACCGCGCGCACGAAGGCTTTGCCGGCCTGGAGCGCGCGTTGTCGATGGCGCCCGCCGAGATCGTGCAGGAGGTCACCGATTCCGGCCTGCGCGGCCGCGGCGGCGCCGCCTTCCCGACCGGCATCAAGTGGAAGACGGTGCTGGGCGCGCAGTCGGCCATCAAATACATCGTCTGCAATGCCGACGAAGGCGACTCGGGCACGTTCTCCGACCGCATGGTGATGGAAGACGACCCCTTCATGCTGATCGAAGGCATGACCATCGCCGGCCTCGCGGTGGGCGCCGAGCAGGGCTACATCTACTGCCGTTCCGAATACCCCCACGCCATCGCCGTGCTGGAAAGCGCGATTGCCATCGCCAACGCGGCCGGCTGGCTGGGAGACGATCTGCGCGGCAGCGGCAAGCGCTTCCACCTCGAAGTGCGCAAGGGCGCCGGCGCCTATGTCTGTGGCGAGGAAACCGCGCTGCTGGAAAGCCTGGAAGGCAAGCGCGGCGTGGTGCGCGCCAAGCCGCCGCTGCCGGCGCTGGAGGGCTTGTTCGGCAAGCCCACCGTGATCAACAACGTAATCTCGCTGGCCACCGTGCCGGTGATCCTGGCGCGCGGCGCGCAGTACTACCGCGACTACGGCATGGGCCGTTCGCGCGGCACGCTGCCGTTCCAGCTGGCCGGCAATATCAAGCAAGGCGGGCTGGTGGAAAAGGCGTTCGGCGTCACGCTGCGCGAACTGCTGGTTGACTACGGCGGCGGCACCCGCAGCGGCCGCGCCATCCGCGCGGTGCAAGTGGGCGGGCCGCTGGGCGCCTACCTGCCGGAGACGCGCTTCGACGTGCCGCTGGACTACGAGGCCTATGCCGCGTTCGGCGGCGTGGTCGGCCACGGCGGCATCGTGGTGTTCGACGAAACCGTCGACATGGCAAAGCAGGCGCGCTACGCGATGGAGTTCTGCGCGATCGAATCCTGCGGCAAGTGCACGCCGTGCCGGATCGGCTCGACCCGCGGCGTCGAGGTGATGGACCGCATCATCGCTGGCGAGCAACCGCAGGAAAGCGTCATCCGGCACGTGCAACTGGTGCGCGACCTGTGCGACACCATGCTTTACGGCTCGCTCTGCGCCATGGGCGGCATGACGCCGTACCCGGTGCTGTCCGCACTGAATGAATTCCCCGAGGACTTCGGCCTCGCCCCCAATCGGACCACGACGGCGGCCAAGGCTGCATAAGCCGACACAGTCTGACGCCAGAACAGAACACGGGAGACAAAGATGGACTGCCGCGATGTAATCGACTTCGGTACCCCCGCCAGCGAATCGACCGAGATGGTCACCCTTGAAGTCGACGGCGTCAGCGTCACCGTGCCCGCCGGCACGTCGGTGATGCGCGCAGCGATGGAAGCCGAGATCGCCGTGCCCAAGCTGTGCGCGACCGACAGCCTCAAGGCCTTCGGCTCGTGCCGCCTGTGCCTGGTCGAGATCGAGGGGCGCCGCGGCTACCCGGCCTCGTGCACCACGCCGGTGGAAGCCGGCATGAAGGTGAAGACGCAGAGCGACAAGCTCGCCGACCTGCGCCGCGGCGTGATGGAGCTGTATATCTCGGACCACCCGCTCGACTGCCTGACCTGCCCGACCAACGGCAACTGCGAGCTGCAGGACATGGCCGGCGTGGTGGGCCTGCGCGAGGTGCGCTACAACGACGGCGGCCCCGAGGCGAATCCGATTGCCACGCACACGGCTTTGAAGAAGGACGAGTCCAACCCGTACTTCACCTACGACGCGTCCAAGTGCATCGTCTGCAACCGCTGCGTGCGCGCTTGCGAGGAAACGCAAGGCACCTTCGCGCTGACCATCAGCGGCCGCGGGTTTGACTCGCGCGTGTCGCCCGGCACCAGCCAGTCGTTCATGGACTCGGACTGCGTCTCGTGCGGCGCCTGCGTGCAGGCGTGCCCGACCGCGACGCTGACCGAGACCTCGGTCATCAAGCTGGGCCAGGCCTCGCACAGCACCGTCACCACCTGCGCCTACTGCGGCGTGGGCTGCTCGTTCAAGGCGGAGATGAAGGGCAACGAGGTCGTGCGCATGGTGCCGTACAAGGACGGCAAGGCCAACGAAGGCCACGCCTGCGTCAAGGGCCGCTTTGCCTGGGGCTACGCCACGCACAAGGACCGCATCCTCAAGCCGATGATCCGCGCGAAGATCACCGACCCGTGGCGCGAAGTGTCGTGGGAAGAGGCGATCGGCTACGCGGCTTCCGAGTTCAAGCGCATCCAGGCGCAGCACGGCAAGGATTCGATCGGCGGCATCGTATCGTCGCGCTGCACCAACGAAGAGGGCTACCTGGTGCAGAAGCTGGTGCGCGCCGCCTTCGGCAACAACAACGTCGACACCTGCGCGCGCGTGTGCCATTCGCCCACCGGCTATGGCCTGAAGCAGACGCTGGGCGAATCGGCGGGCACGCAGACCTTCAAGTCGGTGGAGAAGGCCGACGTGATCATGGTGATCGGCGCCAACCCGACCGACGGCCACCCGGTGTTTGCGTCGCGCATGAAGAAGCGCCTGCGTGCCGGCGCCAAGCTGATCGTGGTCGACCCGCGCCGGATCGACCTGGTCGACTCGCCGCATATCCGCGCTGATTTCCACCTGCAGCTGCGTCCGGGAACCAACGTCGCGCTGGTGACGTCGCTGGCCCACGTGATCGTCACCGAAGGGCTGCTCAACGAAGCCTTTATCGCCGAACGCTGCGAGGATCGTGCCTTCGGGCAATGGCGCGACTTTGTCGCGCTGCCGGAGAACTCGCCCGAGGCGATGGAATCCGTCACCGGCATTCCAGCCGACCAGCTGCGCGCTGCCGCGCGCCTGTATGCCACCGGCGGCAACGCCGCGATCTATTACGGCCTGGGCGTCACCGAGCATGCGCAGGGTTCCACCACCGTGATGGGCATCGCCAACCTGGCCATGGCCACCGGCAATATCGGCCGCGAGGGCGTGGGCGTGAATCCGCTGCGCGGGCAGAACAACGTGCAGGGCTCGTGCGATATCGGCTCGTTCCCGCATGAGCTGCCTGGCTATCGCCACGTGTCGGACTCGACCGTGCGCGGCATGTTCGAGGCCGCGTGGAATGTCGAGATCAGCCCCGAGCCGGGCCTGCGCATTCCCAACATGTTCGAGGCCGCGCTTGGTGGCAGCTTCAAGGGCCTTTACTGCCAGGGCGAGGACATCGTCCAGTCGGATCCGAACACGCAGCACGTGTCCGCGGCGCTCTCGTCGATGGAATGCATCGTGGTGCAGGACATCTTCCTGAACGAGACCGCCAAGTACGCGCACGTGTTCCTGCCGGGTTCGTCGTTCCTGGAGAAGGACGGCACCTTCACCAATGCCGAACGCCGCATCTCGCGCGTGCGCAAGGTGATGCCGCCCAAGGCCGGCTACGCCGACTGGGAAGCCACCATCCTGCTGGCCAACGCGCTCGGCTACCCGATGGACTACACCCACCCGTCGCAGATCATGGACGAGATCGCGCGCCTGACGCCGACGTTCTCCGGCGTCAGCTACAAGCGGCTCGACGAGCTGGGCAGCATCCAGTGGCCGTGCAACGCCGACGCGCCGGAAGGCACGCCGACCATGCACATCGACGCCTTCGTGCGCGGCAAGGGCAAGTTCATCATCACCAAGTACGTGCCGACCACCGAGAAGATCACGCGCGCCTTCCCGCTGATCCTGACCACCGGGCGCATCCTGTCGCAGTACAACGTGGGCGCGCAGACGCGGCGCACCGACAACGTCTACTGGCACGCCGAGGACCGGCTGGAAATCCATCCGCACGACGCGGAAGAGCGCGGCATCAAGGACGGCGACTGGGTCGGCGTGCAGAGCCGCGCGGGCGATACGGTGCTGCGGGCCATCGTCAGCGAGCGCATGCAGCCGGGCGTGGTCTACACCACCTTCCACTTCCCGGAATCCGGCGCCAACGTGATCACCACCGACAACTCGGACTGGGCCACCAACTGCCCGGAATACAAGGTCACCGCGGTGCAGGTGATGCCGGTGGCGCAACCGTCGGCGTGGCAGCAGCAGTACCAGGACTTCAACACGCAGCAGCTGCAGTTGCTGGAAGCCGCCAGCGCGGATCCGGCACAAACCGCGGCGCAGGCGGCGAACTAAGCGGAGGGCGACATCATGATGCGCTGCATGCAGTCACCGCAGGCCGATCCAGTGGCGCTGGACGAGATGCCGACCCACAGCACCTTTGCCGTCAGCCGCTGGCGGCAGGGCGAAATCTCGCTCAGCCCCGACGAGGTGGCCGAGGAGGTACCGGTCGCGCTGGAATACAACGGCATCTCGCATGCGGTGATGCTGGCCACGCCGGCCGACCTGGAAGACTTCGCGCTCGGTTTCAGCCTGAGCGAAGGCATCGTGCCGACGGCGCGCGATGTCTATGACATCGAAGTCGACACGCGCGAGCACGGCATCGCGGTGCGGCTGGAAATTGCCTCGGAAGCGTTCATGCAGCTGAAGGAGCGCCGCCGCTCGCTGGCGGGGCGCACCGGTTGCGGACTGTGCGGGACGGAATCGCTGGAGCAGGTGATGCGCACCCCGGCACCGGTACGCAGCGACGGCAGCTTCCATACCGACGTGATCCAGGCCGCGTTCGTGCAGCTCCAGCTGCGCCAGGCACTGCAGCGCCACACCGGCGCCACGCATGCCGCCGCGTGGCTGCGCGCCGATGGCCACGTATCGCTGGTGCGCGAAGACGTGGGCCGCCACAACGCCCTCGACAAGCTGGCCGGCGCGCTGGCGCGCAGCGGCGAGGACATCTCCACGGGCGCCGTGCTGGTCACCAGCCGCGCCAGCTATGAAATGGTGCTCAAGACCGCCGCCATCGGCGCCGGCGTACTGGCGGCAGTGTCGGCGCCGACGGCGCTGGCGGTGCGGCTGGCGGAGCAGACCAATATCACGCTGGCCGGGTTCGTGCGCGCCGGCGCGCACGTGGTCTATGCCCATCCACAACGCCTGCAACACGGCCTGCAACACGAAGCGAGCCTCGTATGAACGTCGAGAACCTGATCACCATGGCCAACCAGATCGGCAGCTTCTTCGAGGCGATGCCCGATCGCGAGGAGGCGGTTTCCGATATCGCCGGGCATATCAAGCGCTTCTGGGAACCGCGCATGCGCAGGGCGTTGCTGGGACACGTCGACGGCGAATCCGGCGTGGGGCTGGATGCGATCGTGCAGGAGGCGCTGGCGCGGCACCGGAGCGTGCTGGAATAGGGTTGCTTGCCGCAGACGGGCCGCAAAGTTCTGCGTGAATGCGCTGTCGACGTCTGCATAGACCTTGAGCTTCTTCCCGCCCGTCAGGCATCACTTCAGGCGCAAGGGCTCCAGCAAGGCACCGTCATATTCGGGATGCGAAATCCTGCCCAGCTCCAGCATGCGCCGCAGGATATAGACCTGCCGCTGCCGCGCCCGGCGAGGGTTGGCGACCGGGTTGTTCGCCGAGGGAGCCTTGGGCAGGCCGGCCAGCATCGCGGATTCGGCCAGCGACAGTTGCGCCAGCGGCTTGCCGAAATAGGTCTGCGCCGCATCGGCGAAGCCATACGCGCCCTGGCCGAGATAGATCTTGTTCAGGTACAGCTCGAGGATTTCGTCCTTGCTCAGCGCGTCCTCGATCCGGTACGACAGCAGCACCTCGTACAGCTTGCGCGTATAGGTCTTGTCGCGCGACAGGTAGAAGTTGCGCGCCACCTGCATGGTGATGGTCGACGCGCCCTGCGACAGGTCGTCGGACAGGTTGGCGACGCCCGCGCGGATCACGCCGACGTAGTCGATGCCGTCATGCACGTAGAAGCGCTCGTCCTCGATCGCCACCACGGCGTCGATCAGCCCGCGCGGATAGCGCGACAGCGGGACATAGTCAGCGCTGCGGCGAAAATCCGCCAGCGCGTCGAGCGACGGCAATTGCCGCTGGAGGGCGAGGATGGCAACGGTGGCAAGCAGCGCGCCGCCGACCACGGCGAGCACCAGCAGCCTGACGAAGGCGGACCAGAGGCTTTTCATGCCGCGTATTGTGCCAGCCGCGGGCGGCGGGGGGCGAGTTCCTGCTGTCCCTTGCCGTACCTATGGCCGGCGGCTGGCAGCACCGCGGCGGTCAGCCCTTCGGCACCGGCACGCCTACCGCCTGCGCCAGCTGTTCCAGGTTGCGCCAGATCGCGGGATTGATGTCGAGGGCATCGGCCGCACGCTCGCGGTTGGCCGCCTCGAACTCGCCGGGATACTGCACCCGGTCGAAGCCCGGGGCCGTCGGCGTGTCGTGCAGGTATTTGACGAAGGCCTCCACCTCGGCGCTTTCCCAGCTCAGGCCGAGGTCCAGTTCGGGATTGACCAGCACCGCGAACATATTGTTGGTGGCCACGCCGCCGCGCGGGTTTTCCGGCTGGATGGTGCCGCCGCCCGACAGCACGCCCGCCAGCAGTTCCGCCACCACGCCCAGCGCATAGCCCTTGTGCAGGCCGAACGGCAGCAGCGCGCCGGGATCCTCGCCGAACATGGTCGAGGCGTCGGTGGTGGGATTGCCTTCGGCATCGATGATGCTGTTCTCCGGCGCGGCTTCGCCTTTCTCCGCCAGCACGCGCGCCTTGTTGATGGCGATCGCGCTGGTGGCCATGTCGACCACGATCGGCGGGCGGCCGTTCGGCATGGGGCCGGCGAAACACAGCGGGTTGGTGGTCAGGCGCGCGACGCGGCCGCCGTACGGTGCCACCACCGGCGGGCGGTTGGTTACGTTGGTGAAGCTCAGCAGCACGAAGCCGGCCGCCGCCACCAGCTCGCCGTAGTGCCCCATGCGGCCGAGGTGGTGCGAATGGCGCAGCGTGACGATGCAATGGCCGTGCTCGCGCACGCGCCCGATGGCCGCCTGCATCACGGTCTTGCCCACGTGCTGGCCGAAGCCGCGATGGCCGTCGAACACCATCAGCGAGCCCCGGTCCAGCGCGCAGGTGGCGCGGCCTTCGCGGTTGACGTTGTCGGTCTCGATGGCCTTGCGGTAGTTGGGCAGGATCGAGATGCCGTGGCTGGCGTAGCCGCAGCGGTCGGCTTCGACCAGGTGCTCGGCGACGTCGTCGGCGATGTCTTCGGGTACCGACTGCGCCACCAGCAGGTCGCGCGCGAAACGGCGGGCGGAATCCAGGGAAAGTCTCATCGTGGCCTCCTTCATGGCCTCTTACACCCAGCCCAGCCAGCGCCAGTAGGTGGCCGCAAACAGCAGCATCAGGCCATAACCGACGATGGTGACCGGGATGCCGATGCGCGCGAACTGGCGGCCGTTGAAGGTCTCGGTGCCCAGGCACACCATGTTCTGCGGGGCGTTGATCGGCAGGATAAAGCCGAAGCTCACGGTAAAGCCCAGCAGCATGGTCAGGCCGACGCGGTTGATGTCGCCGGGCAGGGTCTGCAGCACCGAGATCAGGATCGGCAGCAGCGCCGCGGTCAGCGCGGTGGCGCTGGCAAAGCCCAGGTGGATCAGGATCAGGAACGCCGCCAGGATCGCGAACACCATCACCGCGCCCTGCGTGGCCAGGCCCGAATGCGTCACCACGAACTCGCCCAGCCACTGGCCGGCCTTGGTGGACAGCAGCGCGGTGCCAAGGCTGATGCCGACGCCGAACACGATCAGCGTGCCCCACGGCGTGCGCTGCTGCATGGTCTTCCAGTCCATCACGCCGATGCGCGGCAGCATCAGGATCACCAGCCCGACAAAGGTCACCGTGGCGGTGTCGAAGCTGTGCAGCTTGCCTTCGGTGGCCCAGAACAGCAGCAGGCCGATCGACACCGCGGCCAGGCGCTTCTGCGGGCCGGTCATCGGGCCCAGTCCGGACAGCTCGCGCTGCACCGCTTCCTTGCCGCCGGGAATGGCGTCGGTCTCGGGCGGCAGCAGCCAGCGCACCAGGAAGTACAGCACCACCGACATGACGATCGCCCACGGCGCGCCGGCGATCAGCCATTGCAGCCAGGTGATGCGCTCGCCCAGCAGCTTGTCCATGAAGCCCACCGTCAGCAGGTTCTGCGCGGCGGCGGTCTGGATGCCGACGTTCCAGATGCTGGTCGCCTGCGCCACCGTGATCATGATGCCGGCGGCGATATTGGACTTCTTGTCGACGCCGAACGCGGCGATCACGCCCATCATGATCGGCACCACGCAGGCGCTGCGCGCGGTGGCGCTGGGCACCACCAGGCTCAGCGCGATGGTGACGGCGATCGTGCCGACCAGGATGCGGCGCGTGCTGGTGCCGATCGCCGACAGCGTCACCAGCGCGATGCGCCGGTCCAGCCCGGTCACGGTCATGGCCGCGGAGATGAACAGCGCGGCGGCCACCAGCGCCAGCGCGGTGTTGGAGAAGCCGGCCAGCGCCATGCCCAGCGCGCGGGAGGTGCCGTATTGCACGCTGGGGTCGTTGACCGTTGGCGCGAAGCCGATCAGGCCCGCCATCAGCGAGGTGATCATGATCGCGCTGGCCTCGTACGAGACCGCCTCGGTGATCCACACCACGATGGCGAAGGCAAGGATGGCCAGCATGCGCTGGCCGGCAATGGTCAGGCCTTCGGGCTGCGGGATCGCGAGTACGCCGAGCAGCACCGCGACGGCGACGAACAGGCCCCAGTGCAGCGTCATCCTGGGCGCGGTGGCGCTGGCGGTTGCAGCGGTCGGGGGCGCCGTGGGCGGAGTGGGGGTGGCCGGGGAGGCCGGGGAGGCCGGGGAGGCAGGTGAAGCGTGAGAGGTATCGGGCATCGCCGTCATCCTTGTGTTGATGATCCTCGTCGAATACCTCGACACGGCGTGCTGGCGATCGGTGCACAAGCCGCCAACTGCACCGGCGGTGGCATTGTCGGTCGCGAGGCGGCATCCGCGTCGGGCTTGCTCCGGCGGCCGGGCTTCTGGCCTGGCCGTTGCGTTCGACATGATAGGAATTGTCCGAGCCGGTAGGGGTGATGTCGAGGCTCCAAAGCGCCTCATTGGGCCTTATTGCGCCGACAATGATTCAGATCAAGTTTTGCTTCGGACGACGAAATCCTGCGGCGGATTCGTGATCCCATCTGTAAAGGCAGGCGCCACAAGGCCTGGCGGCTGATGCGGCGGACGCGTCGCCACACCCGGCCAGCCAGGTGATGCATGCGTCAGGGTGATCTGAAATAATTGGAGCCGATGATGAAGGTTTTGGTGCGCGGACTGAAGGCAGGACTCAGCGCAGCGGCGCTGCGCAAGGCACTGGCGCAATACGCCAGCATCCGCTCGGTCGAGCTGGTCGACGCCGGCGACCCGAAGCGCCCGTGGGCCTGGGTCGATATCGACGCCGGCGCGCTGGCGGTGTGGAAGCTGGTGGCGCGGCTGGACCGGCGCTATATCGCCGGCTCCCACCTGCGCTGGTATGTGCCGGCGTACCGCGGCCGCTGAGGTTGGGCGCCCGACCTCAGCCACTGACGGCTGCCGGGTCCGCATCGATAAGAACAGTCAGGGAGCAATAATGAACAAGTGGTTCCGCCGGGCATTTCCGCATGCCCACACGGTCGTGTCGCCCGGGCCGGCGGCATTGGACGGCATGATCGGCGACGCCGGGCTGGCATTCGACACCATCAGCAATGCCCGCGACCTCGGCGGCCTGCGCGGCGCGTCCGGACGCCGCGTGCGCAGCGGCCGGCTGTATCGCAGCGGCAACCCGGCGCTGGCCAGCGCGGCCGACCTGGACCGGCTGCATGCGCTCGGCCTCGACATGGTGGTCGATTTCCGCTCCCCCGCCGAGAAGTCGCCGGACGAGGCCGGCTTCGGTGCGCGCTTCAACTGGGTGGCGGTGCCGGTGCTCGATGGCAGCATGGCAATGGACGTGCTGATGCCGCGCCTGCGCGCCAGCACGCCGGCGCAGATCGACGGCTTCATGCTCGAGGTCTACCGCGATTTCCCGGTGCGCTACCGCGACGCCTTCGGCGGCTTCATGCAGACCGCGCAGGAGGGCAAGACGCTGCTGTTCCACTGCACCGCGGGCAAGGACCGCACCGGCTTTGCCTCGTTGCTGCTGCTGTCGGCGCTGGGCGTGGCGCAGGACGACATCCTCGCCAACTACCTGGAATCGAACCAGCGCAATGCCCGCTTCAACGAGACCGCGCTGGCGCGAATGGCGCGGCTGGGCGTGAGCGCCGAGGCCATGATGCCGCTGCTCGAGGTCCGTGCCAGCTATCTCGATGCCTCGCTGCAGGCGATCGAGCAGGGCTGGGGCAGCGTCGACAACTACCTGGCCGACGCGCTCGGCGTCGACGTCGCGCGGCTGCGCGCGCACTACCTCGAAGACTGACGCGCCGGAACGGCCCGCAGCGGTTGCGCCCGGTGTCAGGAATACTGCATCGCGTAAGTGCGCCGGGCCGCATAGGCGACGATTCGGACTGCAGGATGACAGGTGGAATTGGCGCCGGCAGGCGTAGCCATCGCCACACCTCCGGCGCCTTGCGGCGGGCAGCGCCGGCTGCTAGGCTTAATCCTGGTTGCAGTGCAACATGCGCCACTCCGGCCTGCGCCGCCAGCGCGCAACGCCCGCAAGCGGCGCCAACTGGGGGAAGTGGAATGACCGCACGCATAGCCGCCGTTCCGCCCGAGCAAGACACCGGCACCGCCACGCATCCATCCGACGATGGCGCCAATCCATTCGCAGCGTCGGGCCAGCCGGCGCTGGAAGACCTCGCCGATGTTTGGCAGCGTTACGTGCTGCTGCTCGCGGACAATCCCTTCCTGACGCTGGAGAAGGCCGTGTCGGCGCAGATCGTCACGCGGCGCCCCAGGCTGCCGACAGCACAGGCAAGCCGGCTTCGCGTGCTTCGGCGCAGCGCAAGGCCGCGCCGCGGCCTGGCAGCTGACCCGTGCGCGGAGTGATCCGCTTCAGTCATCCTATTCCACCCAGTCCAGCTTGAAGTCTTCCCCCGGAGGCATCGATGGTCAACTTATCCAACCCGCCGCTCGCCGGTTCCCGTGTGCTGGTGGCCGGCGTCGCCAATGACGGCTCGATCGCGTGGGGCTGCGCCAGGGCCTTCCACGAGCTCGGCGCGCAGATCGCCATGACGTACCTGAACGACAAGGCATATCCGCACGTCGCGCCGCTGGCCGAGGCCGTGCAGGCGCCGATCCTGATGCCGCTGAACGTGGAAGACCACGAGCAGATGCGCGCGCTGTTCGCGCGCATCGAAGCGGTATGGGGCGGGCTCGATGCGGTGGTCCACTCGATCGCCTTCGCGCCGAAGGAAGACCTGCAGGGCGGGCTGCTCAACTCCTCCGCGGAAGGCTTCGCGCGCGCCATGGACGTCTCGTGCCATTCGTTCATCCGCATGGCACGGCTGGCCGCGCCGCTGATGCACAACGGCGGCACGCTGTTCGCGATGAGCTATGAAGGCGCCAACCGCGTGGTCCCCAACTATGACCTGATGGGGCCGGTCAAGGCCGCGCTGGAAGCCAGCTGCCGCTACCTGGCGCATGAACTGGGGCCACAGGGCATCCGCGTGCATGCGATCTCGCCCGGGCCGCTGAAGACGCGCGCAGCGTCTGGGCTGAAGGACTTCGACCAGATGCTGGCCGATGCCGCTGGGCGCGCCCCGCTGGGCGAGGTGGTCGACATCATGGACGTGGGCTTTGCCACGGCGTACCTGGCCACGCCGTACGCGCGGCGGATTTCGGGCAATACGGTGTACGTCGATGGCGGCGTGCACATCATGGCGTAGCGGAGCGGGCGTGCAGGTGCTGATCCTGGAAACGGGATTGGGATTACCATAGCCGCGTTTGCCACTCTGTCACGGCACCGGTTCGCGGTGCCGGCTACTCATGCTTGAACTCCAGGGAGCCATCTGGTTCCGCTCCGGCTCGCAGGACTGGGGCGGCAAGGACCGCATCGCGCTGCTCGCCGCCATCGGCGAGCACGGCTCGATCACCGCCGCCGCGCGTGCGGTCGGCATCAGCTACAAGGCTGCGTGGGACGCCATCGACCTGATGAACAACAGCGCCGGCGAAGCGCTGGTGGTGCGTGCCGCCGGCGGCAAGGGCGGCGGCGGCACGCGCCTGACGGCGCGGGGCGAGCAACTGATCCACACCTACCGCGCGCTCGAGGACGAACACCGGCGCTTTGTCGCGCAGCTGTCGCGCCTCGGCGAGGGCGCTGCCGACGATATCCACCTGATGAGGCGAATGATGATCAAGACCAGCGCGCGCAACAAGCTGTTCGGCCGCGTCGCCAGCGTGCGTGGCGGCGCGGTCAACGACGAGGTGGTGCTGGCGCTGCCGGGCGGCCAGCAGATCGTGGCGACGATCACGCATGAAAGCGTCGAGACGCTGGGGCTGGCTGCGGGCGTGGAAGCGTTCGCGCTGATCAAGGCGTCTTCGGTGCTGGTTGGGTTGCCCGATCCGGGCGTGCGGCTGTCGGCGCGCAACCAGCTGCCGGGCGTGGTGTCGCGCGTGATGCCGGGCGCGGTCAATGCGGAGGTGGTGATCGAACTGGACGGCGGCGGCACGATCGCCGCGATCGTTACCAATGGCAGCGTCGAGACGCTGGGCCTGGCGGCGGGTGTGCCGGCGGTGGCGGTGTTCAAGGCGTCCAGCGTGATCCTGGGGGTGGTGGGGTAATGCAGAAAGGCCTGTTGCGCGCTCAGGCCACGCGCGCCGACACCGGCGCGTAGACCGGCGCATGGTGGCGGCTGTCGCCGCTGCCGAAGATGCGGCCTTCGCGGATCTCGAGCACATGGTCGCCCAGCGCTTCGACATCGGCGGGATCGTGCGAGATCACCAGCATCGGCACTTCCAGGCTTGCCTGCAGCGTGCGCAACTCGGCGCGCATGCGGGCGCGCAGGGCGGGATCGAGCGCCGAGAACGGTTCGTCGAGCAGCACGATATCGGGCTGCGCCACCAGCGCGCGCGCCAGCGCCACGCGCTGCTTTTGCCCGCCGGAGATCTCGGCGGGATAGTTGCCGACGATCTCGTCCAGCCCGAAGGCATCGATCCAGCGCCGCGCTTCCGGCGGGATCGCGCCGCGGCGCGGGTTGCGCCAGCCGCGCGCCAGCCCGAAGGCGACGTTCTGGCCCACGGTCAGGTGCGGGAACAGCGCGTATTCCTGGAACAGGTAGGCCACGCGGCGTTCCTGCGGGCGGACGTCGATGCCCGCTTCGCTGTCGAACAGCGTGCGCCCGTTCAGCTCGATGCGGCCGCTGTCGGGCGCGAGCAGCCCGGCGATGGCGCGCAGCGTCAGGCTCTTGCCGGCGCCGGACGGCCCGAACAGCGCGATGCGGCGGCTGTCGGAGTCGAAATCGATATCAAGCGAAAACTGACGGTCGGCCGACACCATCTGCTTGCGGATGCTGACATGCATGCCCATGGCGTTCCTCAGCGCGCGGCACGCGGGCGCAGGCGCCGGCGTTCATACACTTCGGCGGGATTGCGCGCCGCAGCGGGCACCAGCCGGCCGGCGACCACCAGCAGCAGCACGCAGGTGACCGAGGTCACCAGCACCAGCAGGTTGGCGGTGTTGTCGTCGCCGGCCTGCACGGCCTCGTAGATCGCCACCGACAGCGTCTGCGTGCGCCCGGGCAGGTTGCCGGCGATCATCAGCGTGGCGCCGAACTCGCCCAGCGCGCGCGCAAAGGCCAGCAGCACGCCGGCGATGATGCCGCGCGCCGCCAGCGGCAGCGTCACGCGGAAGAAGATGCCGGATTCGGAAACACCCAGCACGCGCGCGGCGTTTTCCAGTTGATGATCGACCCCTTCGAAGGCGGCGCGGGCCGACTTGAGCACCAGCGGGAAGGCGACGATGGTCGAGGCCAGCACCGCGCCGTGCCAGGTGAAGACCAGCTCGATGCCGAGGCTGGACAGCCACTCGCCAAACACGCCGCGCCGGCCCACCAGCACCAGCAGGTAGTAGCCGAGCACGGTCGGCGGCAGCACCAGCGGCAGCGTCAGCACCGCGTCGACCACGTCGCGCAGCGGCGAGCGCCAGCGCGCCAGCGCATACGCCGCGCCGACGCCGAGCACGGCGTTCAGCGCCGTGGCCCAGCCCGCGACCTTCAGCGACAACAGCAGCGGGACCCAGACGGCATCCATGGCGTGGCGGAAATCAGGGCTTCTGGAAGCCGTAGCGCGACAGGATCGCCTGGCCTTGCGGCGACGCCACGAAGTCGACGAACTGCGCCGCTTCCTTCTGCTGGCGGGTCTGGCTGGTGATGGCGATGGGGTAGGTCACCGGGGTGCGGCTCGGCACGCGCACGGCGACCTTGACCTTGTCCGGCATCACGGTGGCGTCGGTGGCAAAGACGAAGCCGGCCTCGACCTCGCCGCGCGCTACGTAGTCCAGGCTCTGGCGTACGTTCTGCGCCGGCACACCCTTGGCGGCGACCGCGTCCCACAACCCGGCGGCTTCCAGCGCGCCGCGGGTGTAGCGGCCGACCGGCACCGAGGCCGGGTTGCCATAGGCGATGCGCTTCACTTCCGGCCGCCTCAGGTCCTGCAGCGAGCCGATGTTCAGCTTGCTGTCCGATGGCACGATCAGCACCACCTCGTTGGCGGCGAAATTGCGGCGCGTGGCATGAGCAATCACCTTCTCGGTCTCGGCCTTGTTCATCGCTTCCTGGTCGGCCGAGGCGAACACATCGGCCGGCGCGCCCTTGACGATCTGCTGCATCAGCACGTCGGACGCACCGAAGTTCAGTACCACCTTGGTTCCGGGATGGGCGCGCTCGTACGACTCGGCCAGCGACCTGAAGGCGTTGGTCAGGCTGGCCGCGGCGGACACCACCAGGTCGGCGCCGAAAGCCGGCCCGGCGGGCAGGGCCAGCGCCACGGCGGCCAGCATGGCACCGACGGCGCCGGCAAGAACGGAGCGGCGCCCGGTGCGGGCGGAGCGGAACGCGGACATGGGAATCCTCGGCGAAGCGGCCAGAAAAGCTGGCGCTGGGATGGGTGGACTGTCAGGCGCAATATACGTCCGTATATAGCGGTGCGTCAATGATGCGCCATGACCACCGGCATGGGTATTCCGGCAGCCGCAAGTGCGGTATCAGGATCTGCGAATGAGCCCCGCGGCGAGGAAGTGCCAGGGCTGGCGCCGTTGCGGCGCCAGCTTGTCCGGCTTCAGGCCGGCGGGTTGCCTTCCTTGAACAAGGACTTCAACTGAGCGCGCAGCTCAGGGGTGTCCTGGTGCTGGTGCACCGCGACCGCGTGCTGGACCGCGGCTTCGAGCAGTTCGTCTTCAGTGTCGGCGCTCATCGCAACCGTGCAGCCGATGTCGCTCGGGTATTCGCGGCAATCGATAAACTTGCGTCCCATGGTGCCTCCTGTCACCGGCCGCGCGGCCGGCGTATCCAGTATAGGCAGGGGGACCGGCCACTACAGCACCGGCGTCAGCACCTTGCCATCGGCCAGGAACGCATCGAGATTCTGCAGCGTCAGCGCGGTCATCGCGGCGCGGGTCTCGTGCGTGCCGCTGGCCATGTGCGGCGCGAGCACGACGTTGTCGAGCGCCTGCAGCGCGGCCGGCACGTTGGGCTCGTCGCGGAACACATCGAGGCCGGCGCCGCCCAGGCGTCCTTCGGCCAGCGCCGCCACCAGCGCGTCTTCGTCGATCACGCTGCCGCGCGAGACATTGATGAGGATGCCCCTGGGCCCGAGCGCGTCGATGATCTCGCGCGACACCAGCCCGGCGGTTTCCGGGCCGCCCACGCAGGTCACCACCAGGAAGTCGGACCACGCGGCCAGCGCCTTCAGGTCGGCCTCGAAGCGCCATGGCGCGCCGTCGCGCGGGCGGCGGTTGTTGTAGGCGATCTCCATGTCGAAGCCCTGCGCGCGCCGCGCCACGATCTCGCCGATGCGGCCCAGCCCGAGGATGCCGAGCTTTTTGCCCGAGACCCGCGTCGTCAACGGAAAGCCTCCCTGCGGCCAGCGCCCGGCCCGGACGAAGCGGTCGCCGTGGGCGATGCCGCGCGCCGCGTCGAGCAGCAGCCCGAAAGCCAGGTCGGCGACGCAGTCGTTGAGCACGTCGGGCGTGTTGCTGACCTGGATGCCGCGCGCGCGGGCGGCATCCAGTGCGATCGAGTCGTAGCCCACGCCGAAGCTGACGATGGCCTGCAGCGCCGGCAGCGCGTCGATCAGCGCGGCGCTGCAGCCATGGCGCGCCGAGGTCACCACCACGCGCACTTGCTGGCCATGCTCGCGCGCCCACGCCAGCGCATCGCCCTGCTGCCACAGCGCGATGGCGCCGTACTGTTGCTGGAGCGTGGCATTGGTCTGGGGCGCGAGCGGGCCGACCTGGAGGATCTGGGAGGCGGACATGAGGGGGAGCGGTAGCGGCGGAGGGAGCAGAGATGGTAGCGCAAGCCCCCGCGTCGTGCCGGCCACCACACAGCCGCTGCCGCCCCGGCGCGCGAGCAACTTTGTGCGATGTTCGTGCGGCGGCAGGTTATGCTGCGGCATCCCGTTTCTTTCCTGAAGAACACACCGCCATGAAAACCATCTACCTGGCCGGCTTCGACGTCTTCCGCAAGGACGCCATCGCCTGGGGCGAGCAACTCAAGTCGCTGTGCGCGGCGCATGGCTTCACCGGGCTCTATCCACTCGACAAGGCGGCGCCGGCAGGCCTGTCGGCGCCAGACGCGGCGCGCTGGATCTATGACGCGAATATCGCGCTGCTGCGCCGCGCGGACATGGTGATGGCCAACCTCGACGATTTCCGCGGGCCGGGCGAGCCGGACTCGGGCACGGCCTTCGAGGTGGGGTTTGCGGTGGCGCTGCAGAAGCCGGTATGGGGCTACAGCGCGGACCTGGGAACGGTGCGCGATCGCGCCACGGTGGTGACCGACGCGGAAGGCCGGCCGCTGGATGCACGCGGGTTTGTGGTGGAGGATTTCGGCTTGCCCGTGAACCTGATGCTGGCGTGCCCGGTGAGGCTGGTGCGGGGCGGGGCGGCGGAATGCCTGGCGGCGATGGCCGAGGCCATCCACCGGCGCGCTGCGGAGGCGGCTGCGCGGCGCGAGCGGGATGCCGCGGTGTGGGGGGATGACTGAGGGCGTTTTTTCTACCGCTGGTTTGCTTCCCTTGCTCTCCCGCTGAGGGGACGCTGAGGGGAGAGGGAGAACACCTTGCTTAGGCCAGATCTCGCGGCTTGGGCGCACCTTCCTTCCGGCAAGCTCCGTCGCGTTCGGTTTATCGCCTTAGCGCCTCCACCCCTGCCGCAATATCCTTCGCCGTGCTTGCCACGATCTCCCGGTAAGCCGCCACCACGCCATCGACCTCGCCGGGCGCGGACAACTCCGCCTGCGTGCGGCCGCTGACCACCTTGCCGTCCGGCAACCGCCGCACGGTCCAGTTGATCGTGGCGCCGGCGCGCTGTCCGACATCCGCGTCGAGCCGCAGTACTTCCGTCGTGATCCGATACAGCGGCTGCACGTCCGACAGCCCCTGCTGGTAGGTATCGACCGCGCCCAGCGTGGCCTGCAGGCGCTGTGACAGCGCATCGCGCAACTCATCCGGCAGCGGCGACGACCAGCGCGCCAGGTCGAGCAGGCGCAGGCTGGCGTCATTGCCGCCGTCGCGCACCACCAGCTGCGGCCGGTTGAGGCGCTCCGGCACGCGTACCGGCGCGACTTCCAGCCACAGCGTGCTGGTCGACGGCGCCGGCGTCGCCGCCGGCAGCGTGGCGACGCCTGCAGGCCCCTGGGCCAGCGTGTAGTAGCGCGGCTCCGGCGAGGCGCAACCGGCCAGCACGGCGGCGCCCAGTGTGCTGGCAATGGCGCCGGCAATGGCGCAGCGGGCAAGCACGGCGGCAGGTGCGGAGGTTGGGGGATGGCGCTTCATCAGTCTTTCTCCAGCTTGCCGCGCAGCAGCGCTTCGGGATGGCGTTCGAGGTAATCGGTCAACGTGCGCAGCGACGTGGCGGTGCGCGTCAGTTCCTGCAGCATGCGGCGCGTGTCCTGCTGCAGCGGCGCATCCGACGCCAGCGTGCCGTTGGCCGCGGTCAGCGTCTTGCGCGCGTCCTGCAGCGCCGCCAGCACCTGCGGCGCGACGTCGCCGTTGAGCTGCTGCACCAGCTGGTCGGCGGTGTTGAGCGTCTTGTTCAGGCTTGCCACCGTGGTGCGCAGGTCCTGGCCGATCTGGTCGAACGGGATCTTGTCGATGCGGTTGACGATATCGCCGACCTGCGCCTGCAGCTGGTCGAAGGTGCCCGGCGTGGTGGCGAACTCGGGGATCGGCGCATCCAGGTCGACCTTGGCGGGCGGCGCCTTCGGGAAGAAGTCGAGCGCCACATACAGCTGGCCTGTCAGCAGGTTGCCGGTGCGCAGCTGCGCACGCATGCCGCGCTTGAGCAGGCCCTCGATGATCTGCCGGGCGCGCGCGCGGTCTTCCACGTCGCGTTCGCGGAAGCCCATGCGCGACGGGTACAGCTCGACCACCACCGGCATGCGGAAGGCCTTCTTGTCGCGCTGGTATTCGATGCCGATCGAGCGCACCTGGCCCACGATCACGCCGCGGAAGTCCACCGGCGCGCCCGGCGACAGGCCGCGCACGGACTGGTCGAAGTTGAGCACGGCCAGCGTCGGCGCCAGTTCCTCGGGCTCCTTCATCGCCTCGGACTGGTCGGCGGCCAGCAGGAATTGCGTGTTTTCCGCGGCGGCATCGGTGGCGGTGGTACGCTCCGGCGCCTGGAACGCAACGCCGCCCAGCAGCACCGTCACCAGTGATTGCGTCGACAGCTTGAGGCCGCCGGCATCGAGCTTGAGGTCGACGCCGCTGGCATGCCAGAAGCGCGTATCGGCGGTGACCAGCTTGTCATAGGGCTTGTTGACGAACACCCTCAGCGTGATGTCGCGCCCGTTGGGCTCCAGCTGGTAGGCCACCACCTGGCCTACCAGCACGCGGCGGTAGTAGACCGGCGAACCGATGTCGAGCGAGCCCAGCTCGGAGGCGCGCAGCACGAACTGCTTGCCGGATGCGTCGGTGGTCACCACCGGCGGCACTTCCAGTCCCTTGAATTCGTGTGTGGTCTCGCCGGACTTGCCGGCATCGACACCGATATAGGCGCCGGACAGCAGCGTCTCCAGCCCCGACACGCCGCTGGCGGCGAAGCGCGGGCGCACCACCCAGAAGCGCGTGTCAGCCACGGCGAAGTTTTCGGCGTCCTTGGTCAGGTCGATCGACGCGATCACATGCGAACGGTCGCGCGCGAGCCGCACCGACTTGACCAGGCCGATATCGACGTCCTTGTAGCGCACCGCGGTCTTGCCCGGCGTCAGGCCCTCGGCGGTGCGGAAGCTGACGGTGATCTCCGGCCCGCGCGAGGCCAGCGTGTGCACCAGCAGCGACACGCCGACGACCGCCGCGACGATCGGGATCAGCCACACCAGCGATGGCAGCCAGCGCGCGCGGCGCCGGCGCTCGGGCCGCGGCAGGCCGGGAGGGCCGGGCGGGGCGGCGGGATCAGGCGGATGTTGTTCAGTGTCGGGCATTGTCGTCTTCCAGCGAATCCCACAGCAGGCGCGGATCGAAACTGAGCGAGGCCAGCATGGTCAGCACCACGACCGCGCCGAAGGCCAGCGCGCCGCCGCCCGGGATGATGGTGGCCAGCGCCCCGGCCCGCACCAGCGAGGCCAGCAGCGCCACCACGAAAATATCGAGCATCGACCAGCGGCCGATCACTTCCACCAGCCCGTACAGCCGGGTCTGCTGCCGGATGCGCCAGGTCGCGCGGAAATGCACCGACAGCAGCAGGAAGGTAAGGATCAGCATCTTCAGCAGCGGCACGATGATGCTGGCGATCAGCACCAGCACCGCCAGCATGTGCGAGCCGGACAGCCACAGGTAGATCACGCCGGACAGGATGGTGTCCCGCTGGGTGCCGAGGATCGACTGTGTGACCATCACCGGCAGCATGTTGGCCGGGATGTACAGGATAAAGGCAGCCAGCAGGAAGGCCCAGGTGCGTGCCAGGCTGTCCGGCTTGCGGTGGTGCAGCGTGGCGCCGCAGCGCGGGCAGGGCTCGCCTTCCAGCGTGCGCGGGCTGACCAGGTCGCAGGCGTGGCAGGAGAGCAGGCCCAGGCGGCCGGCGGTGGGCACCTGCGGCAGCGGCGTGCGTTCGTCGTCGTCGGTGAGTTCGGCCACCACTTCGCGCGCGAGCCGGCGCGGGTGCGCCAGGCGGTCGGGGCGCGAAGGCCGTGGCGGTTGTGGCGGGAGCGCGTTCGTCATTGGCCGCCCTCGCCGGACCCGCCTGTCGCGCCCTCATCGTCCGGCGTCTCCAGGTAGCGCCACAGGTCGCGCGGGTCGAACGACAGCATCGCCGCCAGCACGATCACCAGCGCGGAGAACGACCACAGCGCGATGCCGGGCAGCACGCGCGCCATCGTGGACAGCTTCACAAGCGTGACCAGCACGCCGATCATGAAGACCTCGATCATGCCCCATGGCCGCGTCTGGCGGATGCCGCGCACGATGCGGTCGAAGCCCAGGGGCATGCGGTGCTGCGCCATCGGCACCAGCAGGTAGATCATCATCAGCAGCTCGGACAGCGGGAACAATATGGTGGTGGCGAACACCAGCGCCGCCACCAGCGCCATGTGGTCTTCATACAGCGCGTGCACCGCGCCCAGCAGCGTGGTTTGCGTGCGCACCCCCTTGAGGTCCATCTCGACGATGGGGTAGGCGTTGGAAACCAGGAACAGGATCAGCGCGGTGACCACCAGCGGCAGCAGGCGCCGGTAATGGCGGCGGCTCTCGCGGTACAGCTCGCCGCCGCAGCGCAGGCACAGCGCGCGCTCGCCGGGCGAGATCGGGGTGCGCTCGTAGACCGCATCGCAGTATTCGCACGCCACCAGCCGGTGCAGCGCGGCGGGCGAGGTATCGGGCAAGGCGGGTGCGGGGGCGTTGTCTGGACCTGCCATCAGCCGTTCAGCCGGGGTGCTTGCCGGTGGTCGCCGGCGGCACGTCGGGATTGTCGACCACGGCGGGGACTGCCGGAGCCGCCGGGGCCGCCGCGGCGGGGTGCGTCGCCGCGGACACCGCCGGCGCGCCGCCCGGCTTCAGGTCGCGCGCGAGATCCTGCTTCAGCTCCTCCTGCGAGCCGATGGTCCAGTCGCGCAGCAGCGCATACGCCACCGCCAGCAGCGTCGGGCCGATGAACACTCCCAGGAAGCCGAACGCCAGCGCGCCGCCCAGCACGCCCAGCATGATCCAGATCAGCGGCATGCCGGTGCCCTTGCTGATCAGCAGCGGCTTGACGATGTTGTCGGCCATGCTGACCACGCCCACGCCCCAGATCACCAGGAAGATGGCCCAGCCGGTGGACCCGGTGTGGTATAGCCACAGCGCCGCCGGCAGCCACACCAGCGGCGGGCCCACCGGCACCACCGACAGGAAGAAGGTGACGAAGCCGAGGATGGCCGCGCCCGGCACGCCGGCGATCCACAGCCCGATGGCGGCCAGCACCGCCTGGATAAAGGCCGTGCCGAGCACGCCGTAGACCACGCCCTTGACCGTGCTGCCGGCCAGTTCCAGCAGGTGGTCGGCGCGCTCGCCGGCAATGCGGCGCATGCCCGCGCGCAGCCACGCGATGGCGAACTCGCCGCCGGTATAGAAGAAGAATGCCAGGATGATCGACAGCGCCAGCTGCCCCAGCCCCGCGCCGATCGACAGGCCGGCGCCGAGCAGCACATGCCCGACCGGCGCGATCAGCTTGCGCAGGTTGGCCACCATCTCGGAGTCGGCGTTGATGATGCTGTTCCACGAGCTTTGCAGGTAAGTGCCGACATAGGGCAGGCTGCTCAGCCATTCGGGCAGCTGCGGGATGCCCTGTTCCATATAGCGGTTGACCAGCGCCGACAGGTCGTCGACGTGCGCCGAAAAGCTGGCGCCAGCGTAGACGAACGGGCCCAGCACGATCACCGTGGCCAGCAGCACGCAGATCAGCGCCGACAGGCTGCGCCGGTTGCCGAGCCAGCGCGACAGCACCGTGTACGGGTACCACGAGCTGTAGGCCAGGATTGCGCCCCACAGCAGCGCCGTGGTGAACGGTGCGAGCACCAGCAGCGAGCCGCCGATCAACACGATCAGCGCAAAGACTGCAGCAATCTTCTCGATTAACTGACCGGAACTCATCGATGGCTCTCCCTGGGCCCGCCGGTGTGACGGAAACGGCGTAAATATAGCCTACGCCGGGGCGGGCGATGCCAAAGGGGCGCTGGAAGGGTGCTTCAGGCGCCACCACCGCGGTGCGCCGGCGCAGCATGCCCGGACGCATCCACAGTGCCATAGCTTTGTGACGTTGAACAGCGCGGCGGGCCGTGGCGTCAACGCGGGGAGGCGGAAACGGAGCTAGAAGGCGCCGGGCATGGCCGGCACCGGGGGAAAGGGCCAGCCTCAGCCCGGCACCGCCATCACGCCGCTCTTGAGCAGCGCGGCAACCAGGTCGGATTGCGTCACCATGCCGACCACGCGGTGCTTGTCGTCGATCACCGGCGCATGGTGCAGGCCGCCGTCGGAGAAGGCTCGGGCCAGCTCCACCATCGGCTGGTCGGGGCGCGCGGTGACCACGGCGCGCGTCATCAGGTCGCGCACGGTGCCGGCCAGCCGGCGCGCGCCGGTATCACGCTGCGCGGCGAAGAAGTCACTCTGCGTGATGATGCCCTCGAGGCGGTTGTTCGCATCGACCACCGGCAGCGCCTTGACGCGGTGCCGCGACAGCAGGTGGCCGGCCTCGTGCGCAGGCTGCTCGGGCCGCACCAGGATGACGTCGCGCGACATGATCTCGCCGCACAGCACGTTGCCGAAGTGGCGCCGGTACGCGTGCAGCTGCGCCGCCACCAGGATGGCTTCCAGGTCGTCTTCTTCGATATCGAGGAATTCGCCGCGCGCCTGCAGGGCCGCGTCAAGGTCGGCACGGGTAAAGCCAACGCGCTGCGTTGGCGGCACGTCCTTGGTGCCATGCTGCACCGCGGGCTCGGGGGGGCGGTGCGGGTAGCGCCGCCGCGACAGGTTGTTGAAGGCCAGCGCCATCAGCAGCAGCAGCATCGAGTTGAACAGCACCGGCACCACCACGAAGCCGAAACCGAGTGCACTGACCGCCGGCCCGCCGAATACCGCCGTGACGGCCACGGCGCCGCTGGGCGGGTGCACGCAGCGAAACTGGAACATCACGGCAATCGCCACGGCCACCGCTATCGCCGCGGCAAGGCCCGGGTCCGGAATCCAGCGCGCGCAGGCCACGCCCACCAGCGCCGCAAACAGGTTGCCGCCGATGACCGACCACGGCTGCGCCAGTGGCGAAGACGGCACCGCGAACAGCAGGACCGCCGAGGCGCCCATCGGCGCGACGAACCAGGGATTGAATCCGCCCAGCGTCTGGTGGCTGATCCATTCGGTGATGAACAGGCCTAGCAGCGCGCCAAAGCAACTCTTGATGCGCTCATGGCGGTTGGCAGCGACCGGCAGCGGCACAAAAGTGCGCAGCCATGCACGTGTATTTTGCGCCAGCGAGGCGACAGCGGGGGCAGTTGGCATTCTTGGACTGGGGGCGGCTTGGGAATGGTGCACGTAATATATCACGCGGTGATATATTTGGCCGCCTTTGGTGCAGCGCATCCCTGTGTTGGGGCGTGATGCACCGCACAAGAGCAACATGGAGTCGCCCCATGTCGTGCCCTGCGCCAGGCCTTGCACAGCTGGTAGCACGCAAACCTGCGGCGCTACTTATAAGTCGACAGCAAAATACTCGTCTCCGTCGCACTGATCCCCTCGATCAACCTTATCCGGTCCAGCGTCCGGTCAAATGCCTCCAGCGTATCCGCGCGCAATTCCGCAATGATGTCCCAGCGCCCGTTGGTGGTATGCAGCGCCTGCACATTGGGCTCGCCCCGCAGCGCCTGCAGCACCGTGCGCGCCTTGTTGCCCTCCACCGCGATCGTCATCCACGCGCGGATCCGATGCGCCTCGGCCTCGGGCCGCAGGCGCACGGTATAGCCGACGATCAGTCCTTCCTTCTCCAGCTTGTCGATCCGGTTCTGCACGGTCGCGCGCGACACGCGCAGCGCCTGCGCCAGCGCGGTGACCGGCGTGCGCGCGTTGTCGCGCAGCAGGGAGAGCAGCTGTTGATCGGTCGCGTCCATGGGCTTGAGAGGTGTTCTGGCGATTTGCCAATGAAGTCTGGCGTTTTGCTCGATGCAACGCACAAATTGCACATCTTGCTGGCTATTAGTTAACACCAGCCTGCACCAGAATGCAATCGACTGAATTCTTTCCAGAACCCCAAAAAAGGAGCCGCCGTGATCCAGACCCCCACGATCCTGCTTGTCGAGCCGACCTTCTACGACGTGTCGTACAGCATCAATCCGTGGATGGACCCCGACGCCTGGGCGCGCGACCCGCGCGGCATGCACCGCGACGCCATCCAGTCCTTCGACGCGCTGCGCACGGCGCTGGGCCGGGCCGGCTTCGCGGTGGAAGTGGCCGCGGGCGCCCCCGGCCTGCCCGACATGGTTTTCCCGGCAAATGCCGCCGTGGTGCTCGACGGCCGCGCACTGCTGGCGCGCTTCCGCTACCCGCAGCGCCGCGGCGAAGAAGCGCCGTTCGCGCAAATCTTCGGCGCACTGCGCGAGCGCGGCCTGCTCGATGAAGTGGCGCTGCTGCCCGAAGGCTGCTTCCAGGAGGGCGCGGGGGACTGCATCTGGGATGCCGGCCGCGGCCATTTCTGGGCCGGTTTCGGGCCGCGCTCGTCGCATGAGGCGGCCACTGCCGTGTCGGAATTCTTCGGCCAGGAAGTCGTGGCGCTGGAACTGGCCACCGAACAGAGCTACCACCTCGACGTATGCTTCTGCCCGCTGTCCGGCGGCGAGATCCTCTATTACCCGCCGGCATTCAGCGAAGCATCGCTGCGCGAGCTGCGCGCGCGGCTGCCGGCGCGCCTTCGCATCGAGGCCAGCGCCGACGACCTGCGCCACTTCAGCGTCAATGCCGTCAACCTGGACGACCAGGTGGTGATGACCCGCACCACGCCGCACCTGCGCACCGAACTGGGCCGGCGCGGCTACCAGCTGCATGAGGTCGACCTGACTCCCTTCATGCTCTCCGGCGGCGGCGCCTATTGCATGACGCTGCGGCTCGACCGCAGCAGCGGGCCGGGGATCGCCGCGGCCGCGGCATGATGGAGCCAATCATGAAAGAGACCGCCCGTTCGCTGTTCCTCGACGCCAACGACGTGGCCAGGCTGGTGGCCGCGGTCGGCGTGCAGCCCGCCATCGTGCAGATGGCCGACCATGTCCGCCAGGACTTCCTGCGCTGGGATGCCTTCGACAAGTCCGCCCGCCTGGCCAGCCATTCTGCGCGCGGCGTGATCGAGCTGATGCCGGTGAGCGACGGCATCCAGTACGCGTTCAAGTACGTCAACGGCCATCCGCGCAACGCGCAGCATGGCATGCCGACCGTAATGGCGTGCGGCCTGCTGGCCGAAGTGGAAACCGGGTTCCCGCTGATGCTGGCCGACCTGACGCTGGCCACCGCGCTGCGCACCGCCGCCACCTCGGCGCTGGCGGCGCAGGCGATGGCGCGGCCGGGCGCGCGCACCATGGCGCTGATCGGCAACGGCGCGCAGGCCGAGTTTCAGGTGCTTGCCTTCCACGCCATGCTGGGCGTGCGCGAGATTGCCGCCTACGACATCGACCCAGCCGCCACGGCACGGCTGATGCGCAACCTTGCCGGCGTGCCGGGGCTGGTGATCCGCGCCGCGGAGTCGGTGCCGGCCGCGCTGGCCGGCGCCGACATCGTGTCCACCGTGACCGCCGACAAGACCCGCGCCACCATCCTCACGCCGGCGCAGGTGCGCCCGGGCATGCACCTGAATGCGGTTGGCGGCGACTGCCCCGGCAAGACCGAGCTGCATGCCGACATCCTGCGCCAGGCGCGCATCGTGGTGGAGTACGAACCACAGACGCGCATCGAAGGCGAGATCCAGCAGCTGCCCGCCGACTCGTCAGTGACCGAGCTGTGGCAGGTGCTGGCCGGCGCCGCGCCGGGCCGGGCCGCGGCCGACGAAGTGACGGTGTTCGATTCCGTGGGGTTTGCGCTGGAAGACTACGCCGCGCTGCGCTGGCTCTATGCCGCCGCGCATGCCCGGCGGGCGGGCAGGGCGGTGGAACTGGTGGCGATGCCGCCGGACCCGCGCAATCTCTATGGCTGGATGATGGCGCAGGCCGAAGGGCGCGAGGCCGGGCTGGAGCCGCAGAGGCTGGCGTCGCTGGCCTGAGCGCGATGCGCTCCCCTGGGTTGAGCGTTCAGGGGGAGCGCTCGACTCAGCCGGCGCGGCCCATCATCAGCTGGGCGCGCAGGAAGCCCTTGACCTCTTCCAGCGATGGCGTCTTCAGGAACACCATGATGCCCCAGTGCTGCAGCGCGTCGGCCACGCCGTCATAGGCCTGGCGGTTGGTGATGACAGCAAAGATCACATGCTGGCTGGCAAAGAAATTCTGCAGCTTCTCGATGGTGGCCGACTCGGCGTCGTTCAGTTCGTCGACGTAGTACAGCACCACGCGCGGATGCGCGCTGACCGAGGTGATCACGGTGTCGAGCACGTCGTCGACCACCAGGCTCTTGAGCGGCAGCCCCCACTTGCCCAGCTGGCCGTGGATGCGCTGCGCTTCCTGGTGGTTGGGGTGGAACACCACCAGGTCCAGGCCATGGGGCGCCGCGGTTTCGGGCCCGATGCGCGTCGCCAGCAGGCGATGCACGGTTTCCTTGTGGATGCGCCGGTGGCCGCCGTTGGTCTTCCAGGCTCCCAGTTCGCCGCGCTCTACCATCTTCTGGACAGTGCCCAGCGAGACATTGAGCAGTTTTGCCGCTGTACGCGTGCTGTAGTAAGGCTTTTCAGCCAGTGCCGGATCCAGTTTCATCCAATCACCCGTAGTCCTGAAGGCAGGTCGCGCCGGCCAGGCGCGCGCGATGCCAGGCACCTGCACCGCGTATTGTTACTGCCAATGGTTGACTGACCCTGTGTCCTGACCCGCTCCCCCGCTGGTCGGACGATTATTTATCGTCGATTTGATGTTTTTGTCATTTCCCGCAGACTGCCCGCAGTTGATGGCTTTGCATGTCCCGGTTCCGGATTTGCCGGAAGCCCATAATATGCCGCAAAGACCAGGCAATCAGTAAGAAAAAACTACAAATTCATCGCACTTTTGTTTTTCAACGCACACTGAAGACTGTGCCGCTCCACGGGACGCGAGAGCCAGTAACTGGCAGACACCGTGCTGCCCGGGTGGTTCCCCACGCTGCTGCCGTCTTTGCAGCGGCCGCTGAATTCAGCGGCCGCTGCAAAGCACATATATGTCACAACATGATGTATTGCCTGCGCGGCCGGCCGCTACCGGTCTTGCAGGCCGTGCTTGCGAACCTTGTCGAACAGCGTGGTCTTGGCCACGCCAAGCGCCTCGCTGGCGCGGCTGAGGTTGCCGTCGTGCCGGCGCATGGCATCGGCGATCAGCGCGCGCTCGAACTGGTCGACCGCCTGCGCCAGCGGCAGCGCTTCCGGGGCGGCGGTGCCCTGGCCAGGATTGCAGCCCAGCCCGAGGACATGGCGCTCGGCCAGGTTGCGCAGCTCGCGCACATTGCCCGGCCAGGGGTAGGCCACCAGCGCCGCCAGTTCGGCCGCGCTGGCGGGCACGGCCTCGCGCTCGAAGCGCAGCGCCGCCTGCGCGACGAAATGCTCGAACAGCGCCGGCACGTCTTCGCGCCGCTCGCGCAGCGGCGGCAGCTCCAGCGTGATCACGTTCAGGCGGTAGTACAGGTCGGCGCGGAACTGGCCGGCATCGGACAGCGCGCGCAGGTCGGCCTTGGTCGCCGCCACCACGCGCGCGTTGACCGGCACCGGCTGGTTCGAGCCGAGCCGCTCGACCACGCGTTCCTGCAGCACGCGCAGCAGCTTGATCTGCAGCGGCATCGGCATGCTCTCGATCTCGTCGAGAAACAGCGTGCCGCCTTCGGCGTGCTCGATTTTGCCGATGCGGCGGCGCGCGGCGCCGGTGAACGAGCCCGCTTCATGGCCGAAGATCTCGCTTTCGAACAGCTGTTCGGGCAGGCCGCCGCAATTGATGGCGACGAAGTGGCGCGCATGGCGCTGGCTGGCCTCGTGCAGGCAGCGCGCCACCAGCTCCTTGCCGGTGCCGGTCTCGCCGTGGATCAGCACGTTGGCGTCGGTGCCGGCGAGGTCGGCGATGAGCCGGCGCAAGCGCTCGACCGCCTGTGAATGGCCGATCAGGCGGGTTTCGAGTTTTTCGCGTCCGGCCAGGCGTTCGCGCAGTTCTGACACTTCCAGCGCGAGCCGGCGCTGCTCCAGCGCGCGGCGGGTGGCGTCGACCAGCTGCTCGGGCGAGAACGGCTTTTCCAGGAAGTCGTAGGCGCCTTGCTTCATCGCCTGCACCGCCAGGCCCACGTCGCCGTGGCCGGTGATCATGATCACCGGCAGCGCGGGGTCGCGTTCGCGCAGCTGCGCCAGCAGTGCCATGCCGTCCATGCCGGGCAGGCGGATGTCGCTGACCACCACGCCGGCATAGCCGGGGCCGACCTCGCGCAGCGCCGCCTCGGCGCTGCCCACGCCGCGCGTGGCCAGCCCTTCGAGGCGCAGCGCCTGCTCGCAGCCCAGGCGCACGTCGGCATCGTCCTCGACGATCAGTACGGTCAGTTCAGCCGGCATGCGTGGAATCCTGTGGCCTGGCCTCGTGCGGCGCCAGCGGCAGCACCAGCGTGAAGCAGGCACCGCCGTCGGGGTGGTTGGCGGCGGACAGGCTGCCGCCGTTTTCGTTGAGGATGCCGGCCGACAGCGTCAGGCCCAGCCCCAGCCCCTGCCCGGCGGGCTTGGTAGTGAAGAACGGCTCGAACAGCCGCGCGAAGGCTTCCTCGGACAGCCCCGCGCCGTTGTCGCGCACGGTCAGGTGGACCATGCCGCCGCCCACGTGCGCATGCAGCGCGATGCGCGGCGCGGGCCGGCCGATGACCGCGTCGAGCGCGTTGCCGAGCAGGTTGACCAGCACCTGTTCGAGCCGGTTGGGGTCGCAGACCACGGCCAGTTCGGGATCGATGTCGCGCTGCAGCTCGGGCTGCACGGCGTCCACGCGCGTCTGCAGCAGGAACAGCGCATTGTCCACCGCCTCGCCCAGCCGGGCCTGGTTGCGGCCGTTGCCCGACTTGCGCGCGAACGACTTGAGCGCGCCGGTGATGCGGCCCATGCGCTCGACCAGCCCGATGATGGTGTCGAGGTTGGTGCGCACGGTGGCATAGTCGCCGCGCTCGAGGAACTTGCCGGTGTTGCCGGACAGCGTGCGCAGCGCCGCCAGGGGCTGGTTCAGCTCGTGCGCGATGCCGGTCGACATCTGGCCCACCGCGGCCAGCTTGCCGGCCTGCAGCAGGCCGTCCTGCGCCTGGCGCAGCACGGTCTCGGCGCGGATGCGCTCGGTCACCTCGGCCTGCAGCCGGTGGTTGGCGGCGGACAGGTCGGCGGTGCGCTCGGCCACCTTGCGCTCCAGCTCGCTGTTGGCCGCTTCCAGCGCGGCGCGCGCGGCCAGGCGCTCGTTGACGATGCGCCGGCGCACGTTCCAGGCCGCGCCCAGCAGCAGCACGAAGGCAGTCAGTACGCCCGCCAGCGCGGCGCTGTTGAGCGCCGCCACGCGCGCCTGCGAGGTATTGGTCAGCAGCGTCAGCTGCCAGTCGGTGCCGGGCAGCGCGGCATGCTGCGCCAGCATCGGCGGACCGCGGCGCAGGCGCACCAGTTCGTCGCTGCTGCCGCCGTTTTGGTTGGCAAGCTTGCGCACCGATTCCAGCGGCAGCTGCGGCAGTGGCGCGCGGTTGTACTGCAGGCTGCGCGACAGCCGCTGGCGCGCCTCGTCCGACAGCGGGCGCAGCGCGGCCAGCTTCCATGACGGGTCCGAGGCCAGGATCACCACGCCGTTCTCGTCGCTCAGCAGCATCTGGCTGTCGGCGCCCTGCCAGCGGTTCTCCAGCGGCTCCAGCCCGATCTTGACCACCGCCACACCGGCCGGGTTGTCGCGCTCGCCCAGCGGCGCGGACAGGTAGTAGCCCGACTCGCTGCGCGTGGTGCCGACCCCGTAGAAGCGGCCGAGCTGGCCCTCCATGGCGGCCTGGAAGTAGGGGCGGAAGCTGAGGTCCTCTCCCAGGTAGCTGTCGGGGCGCTGCCAGTTGCTGGTGGCCAGTACCCTGCCGTGGGCGTCCAGCACATAGACCACGCGCGTGCCGGCACGGGCATTGAGAGAAGTCAGGTATTCGTTGGCGCGGGCCACGCGCGCGGCGTCGTCCGGGCGCAGCAGCAGTCCGGAGATGCGTTCGTCCAGCGACAGCAGGCCGGGCACGTAGTCGTAGTGCGCCAGCTCGCTTTCCAGCGCCTGCGTGTACAGGCGCAGCTGCACCTGGCCGCGCTCGGCCTGGCGCGCCAGCGCGTTGTCGTAGCTGTAGCGGTAGCCGAGCGCGCCGGCCAGCCCGATCAGCACGGCCAGCGCCAGCAACGCCAGCAGCGGCGCGGCGCCGCGCAGGACGTGGGGCAGGCGCGAGGGCGTGGCGGGTGTGGCGGCGGGCGCGTGCGGAGTGTCGCCGGGAGGGTGGAGCGGGCCGGTCATCAGGAAGTCTGGTCAGGCAAGGGCGAAGCGGCCGCGCCGGCGGGACAGTGATCCATGGCAGTCTTTTCGGAGACCAGGGCGGCGCGGGTGCCTACTTTTACCACACCGGCGCTACCGTGCCCGCGTCATGGATGCAAAAAGGCCCGGTTGCCTTGTCGGCAACCGGGCCCTGGCACGCCTGGCAGGCTGTATTACTTGCCCGCCACGGCCTGGACCGATGCCAGGCTGGTGGTGGTATCCGCGACGACGGGTTCATCCTCGTCGGACAGTACCGGCGCGCCGATGGCGCCTTCGCTTTTGGCGACGACGGCGGTGGCAATGGCATTGCCGAGCACATTGGTCACGGTGCGACCCATGTCGAGTACGTGGTCGATGCCGAGCACCAGCAGGATGCCGGCCTCCGGCAGGCCGAACATCGGCAGCACGGCGGCGACCACCACCAGCGAGGCGCGCGGCACGCCGGCGATGCCCTTGCTGGTGACAAGCAGGACCAGCAGCATGGTGATCTGCTGGGAGAGCGACAGCTCGATGCCATACACCTGGGCCACGAACAGCGCGGCGAACGAGGTGTACATGATCGAGCCGTCCAGGTTGAACGAATAGCCCAGCGGCAGCACGAAGTTGGTGATGCGCTCCTTGACGCCGAAACGGGTCAGCTGGTCGATCACCTTCGGGTAGGCCGACTCGCTGCTGGCGGTGGCGAAGCCGATCATCAGCGGCGCGCGCATCTGCTTGAGCAGGCGGAACACGTCACGGCCCAGGAAGTAGTAGCCGCCGGCGATCAGCGCCACCCACAGCAGCGCCAGCGCCAGGTACAGGCTGCCAATCAGCTTCGCGTACACGACCAGCACGCCCAGGCCCTGCGCGGTGATCACCGCCGCGATTGCGCCGAACACGCCCACCGGCGCGAACGCCATCACGTAGTTGGTGACCTTCAGCATCACGTCGGCCAAGCCCTCGATGCCTTGCAGCACCGGCTTGCCCACGCCGTCCTTGACGGTACCCAGCGCAAAGCCGAAGAACAGCGAGAACACCACGATCTGCAGGATCTCGTTGTGCGCCATCGCCTCGGCGAAGCTCTTGGGGAACATGTGGGCGATGAAGTCGCGCAGGTTCAGGGCGCCGGTCTTCAGGTTCGAGGTGGCGTCCGCGGCCGGCAGCGGCAGGTTCATGCCGTGGCCGGGGTGCAGCACGTTGGCCATCACCAGCCCCAGCAGCAGCGAGGTGACCGAGGCGCCGATGAACCACATCATCGCCTTCGTGCCGATGCGGCCAACGGCGCGGCCGTCGCCCATGCTGGCGATGCCGGTCACCAGCGTGGCGAACACCAGCGGCGCGATGATCATCTTGATCATCCGCAGGAAGATGTCGGTCAGGATGGACAGGTGGTTCGCAATCGATTTGGCGGTGTCGGCGTCCGGCGCCATGTTGTGCGCGGCGGTGCCGGCCAGCACGCCTAGCAGCATCGCAATGAAGATCAGGGTGGGCAGTCGATTCAGTTTCATCGTGGATCAGGCCTGTGCGTCCGTTCCCCGCGGACAGGGTCGGACGTCGGTATTGCGGGATGGCTGGAGGGCTTTTGAGGGCGCCGCACCGGCCATGCGGTTTTTTTCAGCGCGGCAACAGGTGCCAGCGGGTCGCCGGGGCGGCGAGAGGGGGGGTGGGCAAGGCGGGGTCAGTCATGTGTTTCCTCCTTTGTTTTTTGGCGGGGCCGGCGCGCTGGGAAACGTGCCGGCCGACCTGTCTGGGCGCTGTTAGCGGCGGCCTATATTGCACGCGGCGTGCCAGGTGAGAGGGGTCTTTCGGGTTGTGCAACCCGTTGAATTCAAAGGAGAAATTGAAGTGACTCCGGCGCACGATTCGGAGATCCGGATGGGCGGCGCGGAGTGGTGTTCGGGAATCCGAACGGTGATGTAGGTGTAAACCCGAGGATTTGGAGGGGCGGAAGGGGTTTGAATTGCCGCCGGTTTGCTGCCCTCTCCCGCTTGCGGAAGAGAGGTTGGGGGAGAGGGCAGGAGGGTCAAAGGCTGAGGCCTGTGGGTTAAAACCGAGGCCTTGCTTGATGTGGTACCTAGCTAGCCCACCCCTCTCCAACCCTCTCCCCATGAGGGGAGAGGGAGAACACCTTGTTCAGGCTGGTTCGAGCGGCTTGGGTGCACCTTGCTTAGGCTAGTTCGGGCGGTATGGGTGCACCTTGCTCAGGCCAGCTCGATGTTTTGTTGGGCGCGTTTCAGCCGCCCAATAACCGATAGCACAACCTTGCCGCCACCCGCGCCCCACACCCATCCCGGTCATACAGCGGATTGAATTCCGCGATATCCGCCACGCGCAGTTTGCCGCTGTCGCGCAGCCGCGTGGCGATGGCTTCGACCACCGGCAAGGGCACGCCGTAGGCCGCCGGTGCCGACACGGCGGGCATCACCGCGGCGGGCAGCACGTCGAGGTCGATCGTCAGGTAGACATGGTCGGCCTCCGCCACCCATTCATCCAGCGCGGCCAGCCGTGCGTCGAGGTGGCGCTCCTGCAGGTCCACATCCTCCACATACCGCACCCCTAGCGTGCTGGCGCGCGCGAACAGCGCGGCCGTATTGCCGAGCCGGCTCACGCCCAGGCAGGCGTAGTCGAAGCGCAGGCCGCGGCGCTGGCAGTCGATGGCGATCTGGTCGAAGGGCGTGCCCGAGCTGGCGGGCCGGCTGCCGCGCAGGTCGAAGTGCGCGTCCAGGTTGACCACCAGCACGCGGCCGCGGTCGCCGTGCGCGTCCAGGTGCGTGCGCAGGCCCTGCCAGGTGCCCCAGGCCACCTCGTGGCCGCCGCCAAGCACCAGCGGCCAGGCGCCCACCGCCAGCTCGGCGGCGACGGCCTGGCCCAGCCGCCGCTGCGCGTCTTCCAGCGCATCGCCTTCGCAATGGATGTCGCCGCCGTCGATCAGGCGGCCGATGCCATGGGCCGGCACGCCCGCCAGCGCGCGGCGGATCTCGCGCGGGCCGCCGGCGGCGCCGGGGCGGCCCTGGTTGCGCAGCACGCCGGCATCGCAGCAGAAGCCCAGCAGCACCGGCACGCCAGGCGTGCGCGGAGTGTGACGGCCGGCGACGATTTCGAACAGGCGGCGGGTATCGCCCGCCTCGCCGGCATCGCGCCGGCCGCGCCAGACCGTGTCGCCGGCCTGCACGAGTTCGGCCAGGCCGCTCATTTGAGGCGGCGTCCCAGGGTTTCGGGCACCATCGCCAGGCCGATCAGCGAAACCAGGCCGCAGCCGATCACGTACAGCGCCGGGGCATTTGCGTCACCGGTGATCTGGATCAGCCGGGTCGAGAAATACTGCGCGAAGCCGCCGAAGATCGCGATCGCCACGCAATAGGCGATCGACAGGCCGGTGGCGCGCAGGCGCTGCGGCAGCACCTCGCTGACCAGCACCATCGACGCCGGCGCGGTCATCGACATCGGCACCGACAGGCAGCCCACCACCAGCAGCAGGCGCGCCAGCGACGGCTCGGCATTGATCAGCACGAACGCGGGGTAGACCATCACCAGCAGCGCCACGCGCGACCACAGCACCACGGCCTTGCGGCCGATGCGGTCGGCCAGCCGGCCGGCGAACGGCGACAGCGCCACCTGCACCAGCGCCGCGATGCACGCGGCCCAGATGCTCAGCGACAGCGGCATCTTCAGCACGCTCACGGCGTAGTTGCTGATGTAGTAGACGACGATGTAGGTGGACGAGGCCAGGCCGATCATCAGCAGGATGCTGGCAATCACCTCGCGCCCATGCCGGCGCAGCAGCGGCCATTGCGCGGCGTGCTCGCCGTGGCGCGCGGGCGCGGCGGTTTCTTCCAGCCGGCGGCGGATCAGCAGGCCGACCGGGATCACCAGAATGCCGATCAGGAAGGCCAGGCGCCAGCCCCACGCTTCAAGGTCGGCCGGTGCCAGCACGTTGCTCAGCACCAGGCCGGTGATCGCGCCCAGCAGCGCTGCCAGGCCCTGGCTGAACGGCTGCCAGGCGGTATAGAAGCCGCGCGTGCGGTCGTCGGCGTATTCGAGCAGCAGCGCGGTGGAGGCGCCCATCTCGCCGCCGATGGCGAAGCCCTGCACCAGCCGCGCGATCACCACCATGATCGGCGCGAGGATGCCGATCTGCGCGTACGGCGGCGTGACCACGAAGATCAGCGAGCTCAGGCCCATCAGCCACAGCGTCAGCGCGACAGCCGGCTTGCGGCCGGCGCGGTCGGCGTACATGCCGATCAGCAGGCCGCCGAGCGGTCGCATCAGGAAGCCGACGCCAAAGGTGGCGAACGACATCAGCAACTGGCCGGTGGGATTGTCGACAGGGAAGTAGAGCCGGCCGATCAGCGTGGCAAAGAAGCTGTAGACCACGAAATCGTAGAACTCGAGGCCGTTGCCGATGGTGATGGCGGCAATGGCACGCGTGCGCGACAGCGGCGGCTGCGGCGCCGCGACCGCCACGCCGGCGGTGGTGTCGATGGACATGGTGTCTCCGTGAAGGGTATGGCGACGGCCGGATGCGCGCGTGGCGCCCCGGCCGGTAAGACGGCTCTTGGTGGCCTGTAGTGGCCTGTAGTGGCCTGTCGGCCGGGATCAGCCGCGCGATTCGTTACGCAGCATCGGCAGGTCCAGCCCCTGCTCGCGGGCGCAGTCGACAGCGATCTGGTAGCCGGCGTCGGCATGGCGCATCACGCCGGTGGCGGGGTCGTTGTGCAGCACGCGGGCGATGCGCGCGGCGGCTTCATCGGTGCCGTCGCACACGATCACCACGCCGGAATGCTGCGAGAAGCCCATGCCCACGCCGCCGCCGTGGTGCAGCGACACCCAGGTGGCGCCGCTGGCGGTGTTCAGCAGCGCGTTCAGCAGCGGCCAGTCGGACACGGCGTCCGAGCCGTCCTGCATGGCCTCGGTCTCGCGATTCGGGCTGGCGACCGAGCCCGAGTCCAGGTGGTCGCGGCCGATCACGACCGGCGCCGACAGCTCGCCGCTGCGGACCATCTCGTTGAACGCCAGGCCCAGCTTGGCGCGCAGGCCCAGGCCGACCCAGCAGATCCGCGCCGGCAGGCCCTGGAAGCTGATGCGCTCGCGCGCCATGTCGAGCCAGCGGTGCAGGTGCTCGTCATCGGGGATCAGTTCCTTGACCTTGGCGTCGGTCTTGTAGATGTCCTGCGGATCGCCCGACAGCGCGGCCCAGCGGAACGGGCCGATACCGCGGCAGAACAGCGGGCGGATGTACGCGGGCACGAAGCCGGGGAAGTCGAAGGCGTTCGCCACGCCTTCTTCCTTGGCCATCTGGCGGATGTTGTTGCCATAGTCGAAGGTCGGCACGCCCAGCTTCTGGAAATCCAGCATGGCCTGCACATGCGCGGCCATCGAGGCCTTGGCGGCCTTCACCACAACGGCCGGCTCGCGCTGCGCGCGCTCGCGGTATTCGTCCCAGGTCCAGCCGGCGGGCAGGTAGCCGTTGAGCGGGTCGTGCGCGCTGGTCTGGTCGGTGACCATATCGGGGCGCACGCCGCGGCGCACCAGTTCGGGCAGCACTTCGGCGGCATTGGCGCACAGCGCGATCGAGATCGCCTTGCCCTGCGAGGTGTAGCGGTCGATGCGGGCCAGCGCGTCGTCCAGGTCGGTGGCCTGCTCGTCGACGTAGCGGGTCTTCAGGCGGAAATCGATGCGGCTCTGCTGGCATTCGATATTGAGCGAGCAGGCGCCGGCCAGCGTCGCGGCCAGCGGCTGCGCGCCGCCCATGCCGCCCAGGCCCGCGGTCAGCACCCAGCGGCCCTTCAGCTCGCCGTTGTAGTGCTGGCGGCCGGCTTCGACAAAGGTTTCATACGTGCCCTGCACGATGCCCTGGCTGCCGATGTAGATCCAGCTGCCGGCGGTCATCTGGCCGTACATGGCCAGGCCTTTGGCGTCGAGTTCGTTGAAGTGTTCCCAGTTGGCCCAGTGGGGGACCAGGTTGGAGTTGGCGATCAGCACACGGGGGGCGTCGCGGTGGGTCTGGAACACGCCGACCGGCTTGCCGGACTGGACCAGCAGGGTCTGGTCGTCTTCCAGGCGGGTCAGGGCTTCGACGATGCGGTCATAGCATTCCCAGTTGCGGGCGGCGCGGCCGATGCCGCCGTAGACCACCAGTTCCTTTGGATTCTCCGCGACCTCGGGGTCGAGGTTGTTCATCAGCATGCGCAGGGGCGCTTCGGTCAGCCAGCTCTTGGCGGTGAGCTTGGTGCCGTGCGGGGCGCGGATTTCGGTGTCGCGGAAGCGGGTGGTGGTCATTTGGACGGCTCCTTCGGTGTCTCTGTGCTTTGCCTTTGGGTGTCGCTTTTTATTGCGACGCATAGGCATGTATATTCTTGTATATACAGGTACGGATGAATCGGGGTTATCCCGTAGATGAGCCAATGTGGAACTTCGGCTGCCGGGCTAATGCCATGTGATGTTGCCGGCGAGCCTTCGTAAGAAGCTGACGCTGGCGGGCACGAATTCAGGCATTGATTGATGCTAAAATAGATGCAAGATGCTTAACGGAGGTTTCCATGCGTACCACGCTTGCCCTGGACGATGATTTGCTGCGCAAGGCCCAGGCCCTGACGGGCCTGTCAGAAAAATCCTCGCTCGTGCGCGAAGCGCTACGGGCACTGATCGAGCGCGAAAGCGCGCGGCGCCTAAGCCGTCTCGGCGGTACCGAGCCCGACCTGGAATCCGCGCCGCGCCGCCGCCCGGAGCCGGCATGATCCTGGTCGACACTTCGGTATGGATCGACCATCTGCGTACCGGCGACGCGGCACTAGCGGCTTTGCTCGACGCCAGCCGGGTCCTGGTGCATCCGTTTGTGATCGGCGAGATCGCGCTGGGTAGCCTGCGGCAGCGGGACGAGGTGCTGGGCGCTTTGCGTGATTTGCCAGGCGCCGTCGTGGCGACGGACGACGAAGTCGACCGGATGATCGATGACCAGAAGCTTTACGGGATAGGGATTGGCTACGTGGATGCGCATCTGCTGGCCGCCACCCGATTGACGCCCGGCAGTGCGCTATGGACGCGGGATCGTCGCCTGCTCGCGCTCGCCGAGCGTTTGGGGCTGGCCGCGCGGCCTGCGCATTAGCCTGCGCTGCGCCGAAACTCTCAGGACAGGATGCGGATCGCGGGGCCGGGCTATGAAGTGAACCGACCTTCCAACCGGTGCAACGACCCCGGATGCACCAGCCTGACCGACGTCACAACCCGCCCCGCCGACCATGTCCGTCTACGGATCAGCAAACACGGCTCACCCTTGTCGATGTCCAGCAACCCGCATTCCTCCGGATGCGCCAGCACCGCCTCCACCACGTGCTCACCTTCGGTCAGCGGCGCGACGCGCGTCAGGTATTGGTAGGGCGTTTCGCGCGAGAAGTCCTGCTCCAGGTAATCCGGCGCGACGGCGGCATTGACGTAGCGGTCTTCCAGCTGGATCGCGACATCGTCTTCGTAGTGCACGATGACCGAGTGAAACACGCGCTGCTCCAGCGGCACATCCAGCGCAGCAGCCTGCGCCGCGCCGGCGCGTTCCTCCTGTACGCTGACCACCCGCGCATGATGCCGATGCCCCCGAGCAGCAATGTCATCCGCAATATTGTTGACCGCATAAAGCGCGGTCCGCAGCTTGGGCTCCGCAACAAAGGTCCCAACCCCCTGCAGCCGCACCAGCATCCCCTCCGCCGTCAGTTCCCGCAGCGCCCGATGCACGGTCATGCGGCTGACGCCCAGCGCTTCGACCAGCTCGGCCTCGGAGGGCACCCGATGGTGAGGCGGCCAGCTGCCGTCAGCAATCCTGCTGCTGATGTGTTGCTTGACGCGCGCATAGAGCGGCGCCGGCGTGGATTCGAGCGGCAACGGTTTCCCCCGGGTGGCGACAGCCGCCGAATGTATCACGCCCCCTGGCGTTGTTCGACGCCGCGCGGCCCGCACGCCTGCAGGAACGCATCGAGCGGCGTCGGCCGCCCGATCGCATAGCCCTGCGCGAAGTCGACGCCGATCGCGCGCAGCGCTTCGAGCGTGCGCTCATCCTCCACCCACTCCGCCACGGTCTTCACGCCGAGCCGGTGGCCGATGTCGTTGATCGAGCTGACGATCTCGCGGTCGACGGCGTTGTCCGCCAGCTGGCGGATAAAGCTGCCGTCGATCTTCAGGAAATCGACCGGGAACTGCTTCAGGTAGGCAAACGACGACAGCCCCGAGCCAAAGTCGTCGAGCGACACGGTGCAGCCCGCGCGCTTCATCTCCGACACCAGCCGGTTGGCCGCCGCCATGTTGTTGATCAGCGCCGTCTCGGTGATCTCCAGCCGGATGCGGCTGGCGGGCAGCGCGCTGGCGTCCAGCTCGGCATGCAGGAAGGGCAGCAGGAACGGCTCGCCCAGCGAGTTGGCCGACAGGTTGATCGACACCGACAGCCCCGGCACCGCACGCAGCCGCTCGCCGTAGCCGTGCAGCACGTTGTGGATGACCCAGCGGTCGACATGGCCCATCAGGTCGTAGCGCTCGGCGGCGGGAATGAAGGCGCCGGGCAGGATCATGTCCCCGCTCTCGTCGACCATGCGCACCAGGATCTCGATGTGGCGGGATTCGCCGCGGCCCGCGCCGGCAGGCTGCAGCGCGCGGATCTCCTGCGCGAACAGGCGGAAGCGGTTGGCTTCGAGCGCCGAGTGGATGCCCGCGGCGACTTCCAGTTCGCGATGGTGGCGGCGCGCGTCGCTCTCGTCGCGCCGGTAGACCGAGACCCGGCTGCGGCCGGCGGCCTTGGCGGCGTAGCAGGCAACGTCGGCGCGGCTCATCAATTCGCTGACGGGCGGCACGTCGAGGTCGATCGCGGCGATGCCGATGCTGGCGCCGACGTCATAGACCCGACCTTCCCACGGGAAGCGGCGGCCGCGGATCGCGTCGATCACGCCCTGGCAGACCTGCTCGGCCTGGTCCACGGTGCAGTCCTTGAGCAGCAGCGCGAACTCGTCGCCACCGAGGCGCGCCAGCAGGTCGTCGGGGCGCACGTGGTTGCGGATCAGGTAGCCCAGCTCGCGCAGCAGCACGTCGCCGGCGCCGTGGCCGGCGGTGTCGTTGACGATCTTGAAGCGGTCCAGGTCGATGAAGCACAGCGCGGCGCGGTGGCCATGCAGCCGCGCGGCGTCGCAGGCCTCGCGCAGGCGCTTTTCGAACCAGGTGCGGTTGGGCAGGCCGGTGAGCGCGTCGTGCATGGCCGAGCGCGCCAGCTCGCGCTGCAGCGCGCGCGCGGTGGTGATGTCCTGGAACACCAGCACCGCGCCCAGCACCTCGCCGGCGGCGGTCAGCACCGGCGCGGCGGAGTCCTGTACGTCGTGGCGTTCTCCGGTCAGGCTCTGCAGCACCGCGCCGTCCTGCAGGTAGGCAGGCGTCAGCGTACGCAGGCACGATTCGACCGGGCTGGGGATCGGGTCGCCGCTGGCTTCGTCGACGATGCGGAAGACCTGCTCCAGCGGCAATCCGCCGGCGCTGCACATGGTCCAGCCGGTCAGCTGCTCGGCGATCGGGTTCATGAAGGTGACGTGCATATTGGCGTCGGTGCAGATCACCGCGTCGCCGATCGAACGCAGCGTGATATGCAGTCGCTCTTTCTCTTCGAACAGCGCCTCGGTCAGGCGGCGCTGCTCGGTGATGTCCCAGTTGGTGCCGACCAGTGCGTGCGCGATGCCGTCGGCGCCGCGCGTGACCGTGGCCATGGCGCGCACATGGCGCACCGCGCCGCCGGGACGCAGGATCCGGTATTCGGTGTCGAACGGCGCGGCGCCGCGAATGGCCTGGCGCATCTCGGTGCTGACGCGGCTGACGTCTTCGGGGTGCAGCATGGCGATCCACTGCTCGGCCTGCGGCGTGCCCTGCGCGGGATCGGTGCCGTGCAGCGCATGCATGCGCGCATCCCAGGTGATGGCGGTACTGCCGAAGTCCCATTCCCAGATGCCGACACCGCCGGCTTCCACCGCCAGCTGGATGCGGCGCGACAGCCGTTCCAGCTCTTCCTGCACCAGCTTGCGCGCATGGATGTCTTCCACCTGGGCGATGTAGTGCAGCGGCGCGCCGGTGTCTTCGTCGCGCACCAGAGAGACCGCCAGCAGCGCCCAGCGGTACTGGCCATCCTTGTGGCGGTAGCGCTTCTCCATGCGGTAGGACTCGATCTTGCCGTCCACCAGCAGCGCCGCCTGGCGCAGGTCGTCGCTCAGGTCGTCGGGGTGGGTCACCTGCTGGAAGGTGATGGCGCGCAATTCCTCGCCGCTGTAGCCGAGCAGCTCGGTCATGGCGCGGTTGACGATCTCCCAGCGGCCGTCCATGCCAACCAGCGCCATGCCGATCGCCGAATGCTCCATGGCCTGGCGGAAGCGCTTCTCGCTGCCGCGCAGGCTGGCGCGGCCATGGCGGTTCTGTTCGGTCAGGTAGGCGATGCAGACCGGGAACACCATGATCACCGCGGCCGACAGCGGCACCGCTTCATGGCCGTGCCCGACCAGCATCAGCGCCTGCAGCGACAGCGTCGCCACCAGCGTCAGCAGCGCGGTGGCGAACGGGTTGCCCGCCAGCGCCACCAGCACCAGCGGCAGCGACATCGCGGCAAACGGGTCGTGGCCCTGCCATTGCGCGAGCGCGCCGATCGCCAGGCACAGCGCCAGCAGGCCGGCCTGCGGCACCAGCACTGGCCGCGCGAAGGCGGTGCGCACGCGCGCCGGTGTCATCGACAGCATCATCGGCAGCAGCAGCGCCATGCCCAGCGCGCTGGCCTGCCACCAGGTCCACCACACCGACGCAAAGGGCGTGCCGTGCAGTTTGACAATGGCTGCGGCGCCGGCAGTGGCGCCCAGCGCCGGCGCGACGATGCCTGCGACCGCCAGCATCACCGCGAACGATGCCAGCGGCCCGTGGCGGACCAGCCCGGCGTGCCGGTCGAGCAGCCGCAGCAGGCCGGTGGCGCACAGGATCTCGGCCAGGTTGGCGCCGGCCAGCATCAGCGCGCTCGCGGCGCTGTCGCCGGCGGCATGGTTGGCCAGCAGGTTCGCGCCCAGCATGCCGGCCAGCAGCCACGGCGTCTCGCGGCGCGGGCGGTGCAGCAGCAGCCCCAGCGCGAAGGCGTTGGGCAGCCATACCGCGGCCACGTTGCCCGGCAGCCGCGCCAGCCACAGGCCCGCCGCCGCCAGGGCGAAATAGCCGGCAGCGGCGAGCAGCAGCGGCTGCCAGCGGCGCGGCGCGGCGGAATGGACAGTGGCGGCCTGGTGGCGCGGCGGGGCCGTATCGGGCGTCATGGACGGGTGCGGTGCAAAGGGCGGAGCAAAGGGCGGTGCAAATCGATCGGGGCAAGGCGCGCGGACGGACTGCCGCCCAGCGTAGCGGCAACTGTAACGGGGATGGGTACCCGAGCAAAAGCCGGACAGCGGGCTGCCGTGGGCGTTGTTGCCACTGGTGTTCGCGCCGATTTTTTGGTAGGGCAGCGGGGCGGGGGCGGGGTGGCGGAGTCAGTCCGGCGATGACCTCGCGGGTAATCGCGGCGCGGCGCGGCGGCATCCATCATGCAGCCATGGCCTGCCAGCCGGGCCGACCGGAAACCCAACCAGCACAGGAGAACACCATGTCAGCTGCCGTCCCGTCCTCGCAGTCCACCGCTGCCGCCATGCCCGCCGATCCCGCCAGCCTCGCCGACCGCTACCTTGCCGCCTGGAACGAAACCGACCCCGCGCGCCGCCGCGAGCTGATCGCGCTGGCGTGGACCGAATCGGCCAGCTATGTCGATCCGCTGATGCGCGGCGACGGCCATGCCGGCATCGATGCCATGATCGCGGCGGTGCAGGGCAGGTTTCCCGGTTTCCGCTTCACCCGCGTCAGCCCCGTCGACGCGCACGGCGAGCACCTGCGCTTTACCTGGGAGCTCGGCCCCGCGAGCGAGCCGGCGCTGGTGGTCGGCACCGATTTCGCCACCGTCGGCGCCGACGGCCGGCTGGCGCGCATGACCGGCTTTATCGACCGCGCCCCCGCCGGCCTGGCCTGAACGCGGCAAGCGCGTGCCTGTGTGGCCTGCCCCACCGACAGCCCCCTGCCCGCTGGCTGCAAGCTGTTGCATCCAGTGCGGCGGACAGGGGAGCGAAGATGGCGCGTGTTCTGCGAGTGGCGGCGTGGGGGCTGGCCGGCGTGGCCGCCGCCGTGGCAGTGGCGGCCTACGCCGCGGTCTGGGTCGGCGAGCGCAAGGCGTCGCGGACCGTGGCGGTGCAGGTTGCGCCGCTGGCCTTGCGCGACGACGCCGCCGCCATCGCCCACGGCAAATACCTCTATGAATCGCGCGGCTGCATGGAATGCCACGGCGCCGGCGCCGGCGGCAAGCAGGTGTTCGACGATCCCAACGGCCTGCGCGTGCGTGCGCCCGACCTGACCCGCGGCAACCCCGCCATCGCGGCGTACCGCGCCGAGGACTGGGTGCGCAGCGTGCGCCATGGCGTGGCGCCATCGGGCCGGCCGCTGCTGATCATGCCGAGCGAGGACTACAACCGCCTCAGCGACGAAGACCTCAGTGCGCTGGTGGCCTACCTGCGCAGCCTGCCGCCAGGCATGGGCGCGCCTGCCGAGGTCAACCTGCCGTGGCTGGTGCGGGCGCTGTACGGCGTGGGCATGGTGCGGGACGCGGCTTCCAAGATCGACCACAGCCTGCCGGTGCAGCCGGCGCAGGTGCCGGCGCCCACGGCGAAGTACGGCAGCTATGTGGCCAATGCCTGCCTGGGCTGCCACGGACACGATTTCAGCGGCGGCAAGATCCCCGGCGCGCCGCCCGACTGGCCGCCGGCGGCCGACCTGCGCCCGGTCTCGGGCGGCGCCATGTCGCGCTATGGCCAGGCTGGGGCCTTTATCGAGATGATGCGCAGCGGCAAGCGGCCCGACGGCTCGCAGATCAGCCGCGTGATGCCGTTTGACTCGTTCGGGCGCATGAACGATACCGAGCTGACCGCGCTGTACCTGTTCCTCGCCGACATGCCCCGGCGCTAAGGCCGGGCTTGCCGCGCTTCATTGCCTTGCCAGCCTGCGCCCGGCGGCGATGCCCGGCAGCTCCACCCAGCGGTGCAGCAGCAGCGCCAGGCCCAGCGCCAGCCCGGCGTCGATGGCAAAGCGCAGCAGCTGCAGGCCGGTCTGGTCGGGCGTCAGTTCGGGCATCAATCGCTTGACGCCTTCGATCACCGTGGGATGCACCAGGTAGAGCGCGTATGACAGCTCGCCCAGCCACACCAGCGCGCGCGGCACGCGCAGCATGCCGGTATGCTCCGCCGCGACCGCGCCCGCCAGCAGCAGCGCCGCGGGCAGGCCGCGGCCGGCCAGGCTGAAGTCCGGGCCGACCAGCGGCAGCGACAGCGCGAACGCCGCGCAGCCGGTGGCCAGCATCGCCAGCGCGATCGACGGCGTCAGCAGGTGGCGCCAGCGCGCATAGGCCCACGCGAGCAGGCAGCCGAGCAGGAATTCCAGCACCAGCGGATTGCTCGCCATCGCCAGCCATGGAGATGCGAACGGATAGCCCTGCGCGGGATCGGCGACCAGCGTGCCGAAGCGCCACCACGGCAGCACCAGCGTCACCAGCGCGAACAGTGCCAGCACCACCCACAGCGCGCGCCGCCCGGCCAGCAGCAGCCCGAGCGCGAACGCGGCGTAGAACGCGATCTCGTAGTTGAGCGACCAGCCCACATACAGCGCCGGATAGCCGTAGTAGGGCGCATGCGCGGTGGTGGTGGGCAGGAATGCCAGCGACGCGGCGAACAGCGCCGGCGTCACCGGGTTGAGCAGCAGCGCGTGCAGCACCGACATGGCCCAGTACGGCGGCGCCAGCCGGAACGCGCGCCGCACCAGGAAGCTGAACGGACGCTCCGGGCGCGGCCGCGCCAGCACCGCGACCCAGGCAATGATGAAGCCGCTGATGACGAAGAACACATCGACGCCGACATGGCCGCGCTTGATCACGTTGGCGGTCAGCCAGTCCAGCACGGGTGCGTCGGCGCCGCCCAGCGCCAGGCCGGAGTGGTAGACGACCACGAAGGCCGCGGCCAGGCCGCGCAGCGCCTGGATGCTGTCCAGCCGGGCGATGGAAGGGGCGATGGAAGGAGAGACGGCAGGAGAGACGGCAGGAGCGCTGCGGGACGTGGCGGGAGCTTCGGCGCCGCACGGGCGCGCCGCGGGCTGCACGGCGCGTGGCGGTGCTGGCGTACCCGCCACCGGATGATGGCGTTCTGGAATAGTCGACGGCACTGTTTCAGCGGCAGGAATCCGCAAGCGATGAATCCATGAGGGACCGCGGCAGGATGCACAAAGTTCGTGCAAAGCCCGACAAAACGCGCGTTTGCGCCGAGCCCGGCGCACGGCCTCCGGCAAGGTGACCGGAATTGCACTATCCTCACTTGTCCCGTGCGCAACGCCGCGCGCACGGGCAGTGCCCCCGCATCCCCACGCGTTCGCCCTGCGCCGGCCCCTGCTGGCGCGGGCCGCGTGCGGGCCCGGGCACACGCCATGACCAGTGGGCAAACGTACCCAAGGAGTGTCCCCCATGACCACCCTCGACATCAACGTCAACGGCAAGACCCGCACGGTCGACGTGGATCCGTCCACGCCGCTGCTGTGGGCGCTGCGTGACAACCTCGACATGACCGGCACCAAGTTCGGCTGCGGCGTGGCCGCGTGCGGCGCCTGCACCGTGCATGTCAACGGCCAGGCGACGCGCAGCTGCGTGACGCCGGTTTCCGCCGCCGCGGGCGCCAGCATTACCACCATCGAAGGCGTGGACACCGACCGCGTCGGCCGCGCCGTGCTCGACGCGTGGATCAGGCACGATGTCGCGCAATGCGGCTACTGCCAGAACGGGCAGGTGATGAGCGCCATCGGCCTGCTGCGCAGCAAGCCGCGCCCCACCGACGCCGATATCGACCAGGCCATGGCCGGCAACCTGTGCCGCTGCGGCACGTACCAGCGCATCCGCGCGGCGATCAAGGACGCCGCGCGCGCGCTGGCGTCGTTGGCCTGAACACGAGGAGCCGATCATGCGAATCCGAGGCATTGAAGCACTGGCCGGCGGCCAGGGTGGCCAGGGCGACAACTGCGGCGCAGCGCAAGGCGGTGGCATAGCCACGCTCACCCGACGCGGTTTCCTGAAACTCACCGGCCTGGCCGGCGGCGGGCTGGCGCTGGGCGTGGCCCCGCTGGCGCAGGCACAGGCACAGGACGCGGGCAGGTCCAGGGCACCGGCGCCGCAGGCGTTCCTGATCATCGCGCCCGACAACACCGTCACGGTGGCCGTGAACCGGCTCGAATTCGGCCAGGGCGTGCATACCGCGCTGCCAATGGCGCTGGCCGAAGAACTGGATGCCGACTGGCGCAACGTGCGCGCAACGCTGGCACCCGCGGGCGACGCGTACAAGGATCCTGCCTTCGGCATGCAGATGACCGGCGGCTCGACCGCGCTTAACCATTCGTTCCAGCAGTACCGCGAGCTGGGCGCGCGCGCCCGCGCCATGCTGGTGACTGCCGCCGCGCAGAAGTGGCAGGTCGATCCGGCCGGCATCAAGGTCGAGCAGGGCGTGCTGACCTCAGGCAGCCACCGCGCCACCTTCGGCGACCTGGCGCACGCCGCGATGGAGCTGCCCGTGCCGCAGCGGGTCACGCTGAAGGACCCGGCGCAGTTCCGCATCGTCGGCAAGCCCACGCCGCGGCTGGACGCGCGCGGCAAGATGGCGGCGACCACGCCGTTCGGCATCGACACCAGGCTCGACAAGATGGTGGTGGCCGTGGTCGCGCGCCCGCCGCGCTTCGGCGGCAAGGTGAAGTCGTTCAACGCCGACAAGGCGCGCGCGGTGCAGGGCGTGCATGGCGTGATGCAGGTGCCGGTGGACCGCGGCGGCACCGGCGTGGCGGTGATCGGCAGCGGCTACTGGCCGGCCAGGATGGGCCGCGATGCGCTGGAGGTCCAGTGGGAAGACGCGGGCTCCAGAGTCTCGTCGCAGGCGCTGTTCGAAGAGTACGCCAGGCTGGCCGCGCAGCCGGGCACGGTGGCGCGCGCGGGCGAGGGTGATATTGGTGCGGCCATCAACAGTGCCGCGCGCAAGATCGAAGCCGACTTCCGCTTCCCCTACCTCGCGCACGCGCCGATGGAGCCGCTCAACTGCACGCTGCAGCCCGACGTGCAGGGCGGCAAGCTGCAGGCGGTCAAGGTGTGGGTGGGATCGCAGTTCCAGACCGTCGACCAGGCCGCGATCGCGCGCACGCTCGCCCTGTCGCCCGACAAGGTCGTGCTCAATACCATGATGGCCGGCGGCGGCTTCGGCCGGCGCGCGGTGCCGACTTCCGACTACCTCGTCGAAGCGGCCAACGTGCTCAAGGCCTGGGTGGCCGCGGGACACACCGAGCCGCTCAAGGTGATGTGGAGCCGCGAGGACGATATCCGCGGCGGCTACTACCGTCCGCTGCACCTGCACCGCGCGCGCATCGGCTTCGATGCGCAGGGCAAGGTGGTGGGCTGGCAGCACACCGTGGTCGGGCAGTCGATCCTGAAGGGCACGCCGTTCGAACCGTTCATGGTCAAGAACGGCGTCGACGCGACCATGACCGAGGGCATCGTCGAGAACGACTACGACCTGCCGCTGCAGATGTCGGTGCATCACCCGCAGGTGGATGTGCCGGTGCTGTGGTGGCGCTCGGTCGGCAACACGCATACCGCCTTCGTCAAGGAAACGCTGGCCGACGAAATCGCCGCCGCGGCGAAGCAGGACCCGGTGGCGTTCCGGCTGGCGCGCCTCGACGAGAAAAAGCACGCGCGCCACCGTGCCGCGCTGCAGCTGGCGGTGGACAAGTCCGGCTACGGCAAGCGCAAGCTGCCGAAGGGGCACGCGTGGGGCGTGGCGGTGCACGAGTCGTTCAGCACCGTGGTGGCCTATGTGGTCGACGTGTCGCTGGTGAAGGGCGAGCCGCGCGTGCACCGCGTGACCGCCGGCGTGCATGCCAACCGCGTGGTCAACCCGCTGTCGGCCGAGGCCCAGATCCAGGGCGGCTGCGTGTTCGGGCTGGCGATGACGAAGCCGGGGTTTGCCATCGAGATCGAGAATGGCGCCGTGAAGAACAGCAACTTCACCGACTTCCCGCCGCCGCGCATCACCGACGCGCCGGTGGTGGAGGTGTTCTTCGTGCCGTCGCAGGACAACCCCACGGGCCTGGGCGAGCCGGGCGTGCCGCCGATCGCGCCCGCGGTGGCGAATGCGCTGTTCCGGCTGACCGGCAAGCGGCAGCGGCAATTGCCGTTCGTGCTGGCCTGACCGGCCTGACGCAAGGGGTGGCGTGGCGCCCTGCACCGGGCGCCGCGCCGGCGCATCCCCCGAACGCGGCTGGCGGGTGCGTTTGTTGTAACCGCACCAGTGTTTGCGCCGGCATGGCTGCACCCTATTGCGTTTGCGCGCCGGGCCGCGTAGAAAGTGGAGACACTGCGCCGTCCGGCTGCCCCGCTGCCCCCCTGCCTACTGGCGGCGGCCGTCCCGGGCAGCACCGGGCCGGCGCGCCGGACGTTCGAGGTGTGGCCATGGAGACCCAGGAAAGTACCCTAACCCTTGCCCTGATGACGGAGCCCGCGCGGGCCCGCGTGTGCCGCGCGCTGCTCGATGCGGGCGAGAACGGGCTGCCCGCGGCCGACCTGGCCCACATCGCGCAGGTCAGCCTGGCGCGCGCCGGCCACCTGTTCCAGGAACTGGTGCAGGCCGAGGTGCTGGCGCTGTCGATCCAGGAACGCAAGGTCTGCTACGTGCTCAAGGCGCGGCGCGCCGTGACCGAAGCGCTCGGCTACATCGACGCCAGCGGGCTGGCTGACTAAGCAGGCACAAAGCGCATCGGGCGCCGCGCGGACCGCCACGGCTGGCGGGACGCGCCAGCCGCTATTTCTGGATCTGCTTGACCGCCCGATCGCGCGCCGCCTGCATGTCCTGCATGAGCCGGTACGCTGCGTAGTACTTGAAGATATTGCGCACATAGGTGGTGGTCTCGATGCCGATCTTCTCCGCCACCACGATCTCGACATTGTTGAACCACTTGTCGGGATCCAGTCCCCGCGCCGCCGCTTCCTTGCGCATCTTCGCGATATTGCCCGGCCCGGCGTTATAGCTGGCAAAGGCGAACAGCGGCCGGTTCGCTTCCGAGAAATGCGCGTCGGGGAAGTACTTCGTCATCAGCCGGTCCATGTACTTGGCGCCGGCGTGGACGTTGGCCTCGGCCATGCGGATATTGCCGACATTCAGCTCCTTGCCGGTGGCCGGCATGATCTGCATGATGCCGACCGCGCCGACATGGCTGCGCGCCTCCTGGTTCAGCTGTGATTCCTGGAAGCCCTGCGCGGCCAGCATCAGCGGGTCGAAGCCATAGTCCTTGCCGTACTTCTCGAAGAAGGCGATGGTCTGCTGGAAGCGCTTGTACTCCGCATCGTCGGTGTTGTTCTTGATCTGCTTGATGCGCAGCATGGTCTGCTTGAGCCGGTACTCCGCACCGCCCTGTTTCTTGACGAAATTGACGTAGAAGTCTTCGATCGCCTGCCGCAGCTGCGGGCTGTTCTTGCGGAAGGCCCAGCCGGTATAGCCGCCTTCGCGCACGGCCAGGTCTTCGCGTACCTTGATGTTCGGCAGGATCTGCGCCCACATCGCGGCCTTCCAGTCATCGACCACCAGGATCTGCAGCACGCCCGCGTTGAGCATCTCGAGCGCGTCTTCGTCTTCGAGCGCATCGGGCAGCATGACCAGTTTTATCGGCGCCTTGCCGGCGTGGCGCAGGCCGTCGTTCAGCACGGTCAGGCTTTCAAAGTAGCTGCTGGCGCGCCGCACGTGCACGGTCTTTCCCGCGAGGTCGTCGAGGCGCTGCAACGGCGGCGCCTTCGGCCCGGTGACCACCAGCTCGCGCACCGGCTTGCGGTCGCGCGGCGCGGTGAAGTCCACCTGCTTCAGCCTGCTCTCGGTTTCGGTCAGGTTGCCGGCGGCGATATCGCCAAGCCCCGCCATCAGGTCGGGCAGCAGCCGGTCGCGCGTGGTCGGGATGATGATGATGGTCAGCGGGCGCTTGCCGAGCTGGTCGGCGTACTTCTTGTTCAGATAGCGCTCGAAGTCACGCACCAGCTCCGCGGTCAGCCCGCGCTCGCGGCCCTTGTCGCTGAAGTAAAGCGTGCGGCTGTATGGCACCAGTACGCGGATGACGCGGCTCTTGAGCATCACGTCGAAGTCGCCGGTACGGGGTTTGTTGGCAAGGCTCAGTCCGCGCGGCTTCGCGGGAGCTGCCTGGCCTGTCGCAGCGGTAGCGGCAGGGGCCGACGCAGCGGCTGGCGGATTCTGCGATGGCGGTTTTTGCTGGGCTACGGCAGCAGGTCCGCAAAGACTGAACGCGCCCATCAGGCCGGACACAAGCAGGCCTGCCAACCAGCGGGAAGGGCGGACAGCGGACATGGCGGGGATTGCAAGCCGCGCAAGCAAGCGCGCGGTTTGCCCATATGGAGTCTAGGCGCGGAATATGGACTTGCAAGCGTGGACTTGCAAGCGCGCGACTCGAGAGCGGGGAGGCAGTACGCAGCCTGCAGGAAGCGCAGACATGGGCAGAGTAGTAGGAACGCGTTGAGACAGGAAAGAAGATGGCCGGCTTGCGCCGGCCATCGATCTCATTCGCGGCTTGCGTGATCGCGCTATTGCTTGGGCGCTGCCATTTCCTGGCGGGCCGCGGCGTCCGCGGCCTTGTTCTCGACCTTGCGCTCCTGCTTGGCCTCGCCGACTTCTTCCTTGTACTCGCCCTTGGCGGCCTTCTTCTTCGCCTTGTATTCGTCGGAGGCGCGCTTGCGTGCCTCGCGGCGCTCGACCAGCGGGTCCTTGGGCGGCTCGATCTGGGTCATGCCGGGCGGCACGCCTTGCGCGCCGGCCGGGGGTGCCGCGGGCGCGGCCGTGGTCTGGGCGAAAACGGTGGCACAGCTGAGGCCTGCCAGGCCGGCGGCAATCGCGCCGACGATCTTGGGAAGGCGAGCGGGCTGTTTCGGATCCATGGAAAACCTCCAGAGTTGTTGTCGGACGCGCCGGCAGTGGAGGGGCCCGGCGCGGCTGGGACCGCGCGTCGCCACCGTGGCGGCAGTGCAGCGGTAGCCCTCAGTCTAGGCAGCGGGGCCGTATTGCGCTGTCGGGCGCGCGCTGATGCGGAGCCGGCGTTACTCCTACACGGCCGCGTTGATGCCTGGCCGCAACAAACGCCGGATGGAGAGCGCCGGACGCCACTTTGCAGCGCCGCGCGATGCCGACAAGCCGCTGCACCTGCGCGCGTTCGTCGAATTGATGGTGCGACTGGGCGAGACCGCGGCGGCGGCGGGCGCAAGGGCCGCCGCCAGCAGTGAGCGGGCGGCAAGCGCGCCAAGGTCCGCAAACAACCGGGGTTGGTCCCGTGCATCGAGTCCGAGCACAACGCAAGGGCACGGTAGGCGTGCCAGGCGATTTCGTTGCCATCGCGGCCGAACGAATCTTTATGCGTTCTTTACACGCACCCGTCACCTTTCTACCCGGTTTTTACGACCCCGTCGCTAAGCTGCAAGCCGAAACCATTCAAAGGTGCTTTGTCATGGACGGGATCTACTTGATCGTATTGATCTGCTTTGCAGTGCTGAGCGCGGCCCTGCTGGGGCTTTGCGCTGTGCTTGCACCGAAGTCTTCCGCGGACGGCGAACATGCCGGCTCGCACCACCAGGTGCTGGGCAAGAACAGCGCAACGGACAGGGGGCTGTGATGAGCTGGACGGATCTGTTGAGCGGCGCACTGGCCGTTGCCATTTTTGTCTACCTCCTCATTGCGTTGTTCCGGCCGGAGAAATTCTGATGTCCTCCCAATTCGTGGGCCTGCTGGTCCTCTATCTCGCCGTCCTGCTGGCATGCGCGCCTTTTCTCGGACGCTATATCCGGCGCGCTGTCGAGGACGGCAATTATTCGCTGACCGCCTGGGGCCGTCCGCTGGAACGGCTGGTGTATCGCCTGGGCGGCGTGCGTGCCGAGTCCGGGATGGGGTGGAAGCAGTACACCATCGCCGTCCTGGCGTTCAACCTGCTTGGGGTGGTGGCAGTCTATGCGCTGCAGCGCGTGCAAGGCATGCTGCCGCTGAACCCGCAAGGTTTTGGCGCGGTCACGCCGGACTCGGCCTTCAACACGGCCATCAGCTTTGTCAGCAATACGAACTGGCAAGGCTATGCCGGCGAGTCGACCATGGGCTACCTGGCGCAGATGCTCGCGCTCACCGTGCAGAACTTCCTGTCCGCGGCCACCGGCATCGCCGTGGTGTTCGCGCTGATTCGCGGCTTTGCGCGCCAGAGCGCCGCCACCATCGGCAATTTCTGGGTCGACATGACCCGGGTCACGCTGTACGTGCTGGCGCCGATCGCGACGGTGATCGCGCTGGCGCTGGTCAGCCAGGGCGTGATCCAGAACTTCGATGCCTACAAGGAAGTGAGCCTGGTCACGCCAGTCGAATACAGCCAGCCGAAGGTCGACGCGGCCGGGCAGCCGGTGCTCGATGCGCAAGGCATGCCGGTGACGGAAGACCTGAAGACCGACAAGCAGACGTTGGCAATGGGTCCGGTGGCCTCGCAGGAAGCCATCAAGATGCTCGGCACCAACGGCGGCGGCTTCTTCAATGCCAACTCGGCGCATCCGTTCGAGAACCCGAATGCCCTGGCCAACCTCATCGAGATGCTGGCGATCTTCCTGATCCCGGCGGCACTGTGCTTCACCTTCGGCGAGATGGTTGGGGACAGGCGGCAGGGCGTGGCCGTGCTGGGCTCCATGACGGTCCTCTTCGTGGCGATGGCTTGCGTTGCGGCGATCTCAGAGCAGATGGCCAATCCCGCGTTGTCGGGTCTGCCGCTCGACCATGCCAGTTCGCTGTTGCAGGCCGGCGGCAATATGGAAGGCAAGGAAACACGCTTCGGCATCGCTGCCTCGGCCTTGTTCGCCACCATCACGACCGCGGCATCCTGCGGCGCGGTCAATGCCATGCATGACTCCTTCACCGCCATCGGCGGGCTGGTGCCAATGCTGCTGATGCAACTGGGCGAAGTCGTGTTCGGCGGCGTTGGCTCGGGCCTGTACGGCATGCTGGTCTACGCCGTGCTGGCGGTGTTCATCGCCGGGCTGATGATCGGCCGCACGCCGGAGTATCTCGGCAAGAAGATCGAAACCTATGAGATGAAGATGGTGGCCGTGGCGATCCTGGTCACGCCGCTGCTGGTGCTGCTCGGCACGTCGGTGGCGGTGATGGCCGAGGCGGGACGCGCGGGTGTGTTCAACCCCGGCACGCACGGCTTCTCGGAGATCCTGTACGCGCTCTCGTCGGCGGCCAACAACAACGGCAGCGCCTTTGCGGGCCTCTCCGCCAACACGCCGTTCTACAACACGCTGTTGGCCGCGGCGATGTGGTTCGGCAGGTTCTGGATCATCATCCCCGTCCTGGCGCTGGCCGGCTCGCTGGCGGCCAAGAAGCGTATCCCGCCCAGCGGCGGCACCATGCCGACGCACGGCCCGCTGTTTGTCGTGCTGCTGGTGGGCACGGTACTGCTGGTCGGCGCGCTGACCTATGTCCCGGCGCTGGCGCTGGGTCCAGTCGCCGCGCAACTGCAGGGCGCGGTGACGGCAACGGCAGCCAAGTAGATCGATCACTGACGAAGACATAGCGAGCATTGCCACCAGTTCAGCCCCTGCATGGCCCGGCCAATGCAGGTGCCGCTGTCTCTAGCGGATTGCGGAGAAACCATGCAACATGAATCGACGGCCCCAGTGGCCAAGGGCAGCGCCAACAGGACCGGCGCATCGTCCTCCAACACGCCCCAGGTGAAGAGCGCACCGGTGTCAGACCGGCAACACGGTTCCCACCATCATCGCCCGCCCGCGCGCAGCATGTTCGCGCCGGAGCTGGTGAAGCCCGCGCTGATCGCGGCCTTCAGCAAGCTGTCGCCGCGCGACCAGCTGCGCAACCCGGTGATGTTCGTGGTCTACGCCGGCAGCATCCTGACGACCATCCTGTTCCTGAAGGCAGTGGCGGCGCCGGCAGCGGGCGGCGAATCCGCCGGCTTCATCCTGGCGGTATCGGTGTGGCTGTGGTTCACGGTGCTGTTCGCGAACTTTGCCGAGGCGCTCGCCGAGGGCCGCAGCAAGCAACAGGCCGAGGCGCTGCGTGGGCTGAAGACCACGGTGACCGCACGCGTGCTGAAGGACGGCAAACGCGGAAGCGCCACCGAAGCGCGCCCCGCGACCGCGCTTCGACGCGGCGATGTAGTGCTGGTCGAGGCTGGCGAGATGATCCCCGGCGACGGCGAAGTGATCGACGGCGTGGCCTCGGTCGACGAAAGCGCCATCACCGGCGAATCGGCGCCGGTGATCCGCGAGTCTGGCGGCGACTTTTCGTCGGTGACCGGAGGTACGCGCGTGCTGTCCGACTGGATCGTGGTGCGCATCACGACCAATCCGGGCGAAAGCTTCATCGACCGCATGATCACGATGGTCGAGGGCGCCAAGCGGCAGAAGACGCCGAACGAGCTGGCCCTGACGATCCTGCTGGTCGGGTTGACCGTTGTCCTGCTGCTGGCCACGGCCACGCTGCAGCCGTTCTCGCTCTACAGCGTGCTGGTGGCCAAGGCGGGCGTGCCGGTGACGATCACCGTGCTGGTGGCGCTGCTGGTGTGCCTGATCCCGACCACGATCGGCGGGCTGCTTTCCGCGATCGGCGTGGCCGGCATGAGCCGGATGATGGAAGCGAACGTGATCGCCACTTCGGGCCGCGCGGTGGAAGCCGCCGGCGACGTGGACGTACTGCTGCTCGACAAGACCGGCACCATCACCCATGGCAACCGCCAGGCCTCGCGCTTTATCCCGGCGCCCGGCGTATCGCCATTGCAGCTCGCGGAAGCGGCGTGGCTGTCGTCGCTGGCCGACGAAACGCCGGAAGGGCGCAGCATCATCACACTGGCACGCCAGCTGCCCGGGCTGGCCGCGCCGGCGATGGCAAGCCTGAAGCCGGAATTCGTGCCATTCAGCGCGCAGACGCGCATGAGCGGCGTGGACCTGCGCGACGGCGGCGGCGAACGCCACGTGCGCAAGGGCGCCGCCGATGCCGTGCGCCGGTACGTCACGGAACGCGCCGGCAAGTTCCCAGACGCGGTGTTGCAGGCGGTCGACGAGGTTGCGCGCGCCGGCAGCACGCCGCTGGTGGTTGCCGACGCCAACGGCGATTCGGTGCGCGTGCTGGGCGTGATCGAACTGAAGGACATCGTCAAGACCGGCATCCGCGAGCGCTTCGGCGAGCTGCGCAAAATGGGCATCAAGACCGTGATGATCACCGGCGACAACCGGCTGACCGCGGCTTCGATCGCGGCGGAAGCAGGCGTCGACGACTTCCTGGCCGAAGCCACGCCGGAGGCCAAGCTCAAGCTGATCCGCCAGTACCAGGCCGAAGGGCGGCTCGTCGCGATGACCGGCGACGGCACCAACGACGCTCCCGCACTCGCCCAGGCCGACGTGGCCGTGGCGATGAACAGCGGCACGCAGGCGGCCAAGGAAGCCGGCAACATGGTGGACCTGGACAGCAACCCGACCAAGCTGATCGAGATCGTCGAGATCGGCAAGCAGATGCTGATGACGCGCGGCTCGCTGACGACCTTCAGCGTGGCCAACGACATCGCCAAGTATTTCGCGATCATTCCCGCGGCGTTTGCCACCACGTATCCGCAGCTCAACCTGCTTAATGTGATGGGGCTGGCCACGCCGGCGTCGGCCATCATGTCGGCGGTGATCTTCAACGCGCTGATCATCGTCGTGCTGATTCCGCTGGCGCTCAAGGGCGTGGTCTACCGGCCGCTGGGCGCCGCGGTACTGCTGCGCCGCAACCTGCTGATCTACGGTGTTGGCGGCATCCTGGTGCCGTTTGCCGGCATCAAGCTGATCGACATGATCCTGGCCCTGTTCGGCTGGGTCTGATTTTCTCTCCAACGATTCGGAGCATTCATGAATACGCAAGTGCAATCCCGGCAGCCGTTGCCGGCTCCGGTGCAGGGCGGCCTGTTGCGGCCAATGCTGGTGGTGTTCGTCGGCCTGTCGCTGGTGACCGGCCTGCTGTATCCCGGCGTGATCACGGCAATCGCCAGGGCCGTGTTCCCGCATCAGGCCGGCGGCTCGCTGATCGGAAAGGATGGCAGCACGCTTGGCTCGGAACTGATCGGCCAGCCGTTCTCCGACCCGAAGTACTTCTGGGGCCGGCTGTCGGCCACGGCGCCGATGCCGTATAACGCAGCGGCTTCGGTCGGTTCGAACCTCGGTCCTACCAACCCGGCGTTGACCGATGCCGCACGCGCGCGCCTCGACGCACTGCGCGCCGTGGATCCGGACAACCAGGCGCCGGTGCCCGTGGACCTGGTCACGGCATCCGGCAGCGGGCTCGACCCGCACATCAGCCCTGCGGCCGCCGAATACCAGGTGGCGCGCGTCGCGCGCGCCAGGGGGATACCGACTGAACAGGTGAAGCAACTGGTTGCCGCCAACACGGACGTGCCGCTACTGCCGGTGCTGGGCGATCCAGGCGTCAATGTCCTGAAGCTGAACCTTGCATTGGATGTCATCGCACGGCAGTAGCACGGTGCCGGTGATGCGGGACGATTTCGCTGCGTGCGGGATCGTCCCGCCTGTGTGCAACGACGATGCCGCGCAGGTGCGCGGCGGCACTGGCTCGCCTGCGCGGGATCCCGGCACCTTTACTGGATCTGTACACGGGCACTGCGGCTTTTGATGCCGTTTTTACGCGTCAGCCCATATCGTGGCGAGGCTCCCGGCAACGGGGGATTCCATCAACTCTCGTCACATCAACAATGACTGACCTGCGCCATACCGCGGCCGCACTGCTCGCCTGTTCCGCAACTTCCGTTCTCGTCTTCGCTGCCATGCCCGCCATGGCGCAATCCCAGCCTGACGCCGAGGCATCCCCGCATACCTTCACGACTAACGTCACGGTGGCTACCGACTACCGCTACCGCGGGCTGATGCAGACGAACCGCCGGCCGGCGATCCAGGGCGGGTTCGACTACAGCCATGCGAGCGGCTTCTACCTCGGCAACTGGAACTCGAGCATCAGCTGGCTGGGCGACAGCAATGCCGAGGTGTCGGCCCCGATCGAGATGGATTTCTACGGGGGCTACAAGAATACGTTCGCTGGCGACTGGACCTACGATGTCGGCGTGCTGCAGTACTACTACCCGGGCGACTATCCGGCCGGCTACACGCGCCCATACACCACCGAGGTGTACGCGGCCCTGGGCTACGGTCCCGTGACGCTCAAGTACTCGTACGCGCCGACCAATCTCTTTGGCTTCGCCGACAGCAAGCACAGCTGGTATGCAGACCTGACCGCCAACGTGCCGCTTGATGTCTGGGACCTCACGCTGAACGCCCACGTGGGTTACCAGAAGGTGCAGGTCGCCAATGCCTCGTACGTGGACTGGAAGCTCGGCCTGACCAAGGACTTGGGCAACGGACTCGCGCTGGCTGTGGCCTACATCGACACCAATGCCGACAAGGCGGTGTACACCAATGCCAAGGGCCGCTACATGGGCCGTGGCACCGCATGGGCTTCCCTGACCAAGACGTTCTGAGCGCGCCTTGCCGGCGCCGCCGGTTCTTGATATCGATTTAATGCGTCGGCCTGATCTACCGCCTGCCGTTGCGCCCAGCAAGTTCCGCGCTGGTTCAGAGGCTGGAGGAAGCCATGGCTGTCCTCCCTCCGCTTTCCATGGCACGGGACAAGCACCTGACGGCCTGAAGGCTTGCCACCCGTTGCCCCCGGGACTGTTGAGACACGCCGTTCCCGCCGCTCCCACCTCAAATTCCCTCCGTCCGGGAAAACCCCCATTTGGCCGCTGTCTTGAAATGGCCATACCCCGTCCCTATAATTAGCACTCGTCGGGGGTGAGTGCTAACAGCATTCTGTGCCCCTTGCGACACCTGAAAATATCAGACGGCCGTCGCCTCGGTAGCCGGCCGATTGTGATTAAACACTCACTTTTGTATCTAGGAGTCCGTATGAACCTGCGTCCTCTGCACGACCGCGTGATCGTGAAGCGTCTGGACAACGAAACCAAGACCGCGTCCGGTATCGTGATTCCCGACAACGCTGCCGAGAAGCCCGATCAAGGCGAAGTGCTGGCAGTCGGTCCCGGCAAGAAGGATGACAAGGGCAACAACATCGCCCTCGACGTCAAGGTTGGCGACCGCGTGCTGTTCGGCAAGTATGCCGGCCAGGGCGTGAAGGTGGAAGGCCAGGAACTGCTGGTCATGCGCGAAGAAGACATCATGGCCGTGGTGAACAAGTAATCACCAACTGACCGCCACCCGTACAGATTTCAGGAGATTTCAAGAATGGCAGCTAAAGACGTAGTGTTCGGCGACGCCGCACGTGCCAAGATGGTCGAAGGCGTGAACATCCTCGCCAACGCCGTTAAAGTGACCCTGGGCCCGAAGGGCCGCAATGTGGTGCTGGAGCGCAGCTTCGGCGGCCCGACCGTGACCAAGGACGGCGTGTCCGTGGCCAAGGAAATCGAGCTGAAGGACAAGCTGCAGAACATGGGCGCCCAGATGGTCAAGGAAGTGGCTTCCAAGACCAGCGACAACGCCGGTGACGGTACCACCACCGCTACCGTGCTGGCCCAGTCGATCGTGCGCGAAGGCATGAAGTTCGTTGCCGCCGGCATGAACCCGATGGACCTGAAGCGCGGCATCGACAAGGCTGTTGCCGCCGCCGTGGAAGAGCTGAAGAAGGTCAGCAAGCCCACCACCACCAGCAAGGAAATCGCCCAGGTTGGCGCCATCTCGGCCAACAGCGACACCTCGATCGGTGAGCGCATCGCCGAAGCCATGGACAAGGTCGGCAAGGAAGGCGTGATCACCGTCGAAGACGGCAAGTCGCTGGCCGACGAACTGGAAGTCGTGGAAGGCATGCAGTTCGACCGCGGCTACCTGTCGCCGTACTTCATCAACAACCCGGAAAAGCAAGTTGTCCAGCTGGACAGCCCGTTCGTGCTGCTGTTCGACAAGAAGGTTTCGAACATCCGCGACCTGCTGCCGGTGCTGGAGCAAGTGGCCAAGGCTGGCCGCCCGCTGCTGATCATCGCTGAAGACGTCGAGGGCGAAGCCCTGGCGACCCTGGTGGTCAACAACATCCGTGGCATCCTGAAGACCGCCGCCGTCAAGGCCCCGGGCTTCGGCGACCGCCGCAAGGCCATGCTGGAAGACATCGCCATCCTGACCGGCGGCACCGTCATCGCCGAAGAAATCGGCCTGACGCTGGAAAAGGCTACCCTGAACGACCTGGGCCAAGCCAAGCGCATCGAGATCGGCAAGGAAAACACCATCATCATCGATGGCGCCGGCGACGCCGCTGCGATCGAAGGCCGCGTGAAGCAAATCCGCGCCCAGATCGAAGAAGCGACCTCGGACTACGACCGTGAAAAGCTGCAAGAGCGCGTGGCCAAGCTGGCCGGCGGTGTTGCCGTGATCAAGGTTGGCGCTGCCACCGAAGTCGAAATGAAGGAAAAGAAGGCCCGCGTGGAAGACGCCCTGCACGCCACCCGCGCTGCGGTGGAAGAAGGCATCGTCCCCGGCGGCGGTGTGGCCCTGCTGCGCGCCCGCGCTGCGATCTCGGCACTGACCGGCGACAACGCCGACCAGAACGCCGGTATCAAGATCGTGCTGCGCGCCATGGAAGAGCCACTGCGCCAGATCGTGCTGAACGCTGGTGAAGAAGCTTCGGTCGTCGTTGCCAAGGTCATCGAAGGCAAGGGCAACTACGGCTACAACGCGGCTTCGGGCGAGTACGGCGACCTGGTCGAAATGGGCGTGCTGGACCCGACCAAGGTCACCCGCACCGCGCTGCAGAACGCCGCTTCGGTGGCTTCGCTGATGCTGACCACCGACTGCGCCGTGGCCGAAACGCCGAAGGAAGAGTCGGCTCCGGCAATGCCGGGCGGCATGGGCGGCATGGGCGGCATGGAAGGCATGATGTAATTTGTGCCGACTGACTGCTGGCTGTCATGGCCGGCAGGCTGTCTGAACGAAAACCCCCGCGGGTGAAAGCCCGCGGGGGTTTTTGTTTCTTGCCGCGGCATCCGACGCCCCCGGCTTGCGAACGGCCGTAGCCGGTGGCTCGGCTCAGTCCGGGTGGAATGTGTACTGCCTGTCCAGCCTGAATTTCACCGCGTAGCCAATGGCGAGGCCGATGACCGCGCCGAGGTAGCGCATCTCCCGGGTGTCAAACATATAGTCGAAGCCGAATTCAAATGCCCAGAACACAAGGGTAGTTGCCAGTCCGGTCCCGGTATACACGATAAAGGTCCGCCCGTCGTGGCCTACGTCGCGAGCGCGAAACCGAAAGATGAAGCGCTTGTCGAGGACGTATTTCAGGAGCAGTCCCACCCCAGTCCCTGCTATCACCGAAAGTAATATCTGGAACGGCCCTGTATAGCTGCGGACGAGAATGTCCTGGACACCTATATTTGCCGCGGTAGCGATGAGCGCAAGAAGTGCATAGGTAATTGCCAGCTGCATAGCCTGTTACATCACCCATAGAGTGGATAACGGAGTCTGAACTCGCACCATCCAGCCAGTCAATGAGGTCACTGCATTAGTGCGTTTGGCGGATTGTCCGCTCTGCCTCGCAGCCTAGAATCCAGTTCAGGTACCGGCCCTAAGCAAGTACTTCATTGCCCGAGTAAGAACAGGCAAGGTATGGCCGGCGCCCCAAAAAAATCAAAACTGATTGTTTGACGGGCGATTGAGGGTGGGCATCCCGGTTGGCGGTTAGGCCAGGCGCAGGATTTCTCCGAAGTAGCGAAGACCCCGGGCCGTATCCCGGAAGCGCCTTCATGGGGAAACAACACCGCGTACTTGTGGCTTTGCCAGTTTGCCCTGCCTTCAGAGTCTGCCGGGGAGAAGGTATGGGCAAGCCGAGGATTCCGCTTTGCGTGGACTTGGACGGGACGTTGATTCCCGGGGATCTGCTGCTTGAGTCGTGCATTGCGCTGCTCAGGCAAAACCCGCTCTATCTCCTTCTGATGCCCTGTTGGCTATGTCGGGGCAAGGCGTACCTCAAGGCCCAGATCGCTCGCCGAGCGCGGCTGAATCATGCTGCGTTGCCGTTCCACCGCGAACTGGTCGCCTGGCTCAGGGAGCAGAAGCGGTGCGGGCGTCCGCTCTGGCTTTGTACGGCCGCCAATCATCGCCTGGCACAGGCCGTCGCGGACCATCTCAATTTATTCGATGGGATTTTGGCCAGCAGCGATAGCCACAATCTCAGGGGACACCAGAAAGCCCATTCATTGACGCAGAAATTCGGGGACAGGGCGTTTGACTATTGCGGCAACCACCGCGTGGATCTGGCTGTGTGGTCAGTCAGCCGGGGTGGTGTGGTTGTAAATGCAAGCAAGGGCCTGGAAGCCCGGGCCCGTGCCGTCACGCATGTTTATAAGACGTTCGCCCCCGAGGGGCATGCGATGCATGCCATCGTGAAAACGCTGCGCCCACATCAATGGGTAAAGAATATCCTGCTGCTGGTGCCGTTGGCGGCGGCACACAGGCTTGGTGAGCCGGGAGCGCTGGGTGCGGCCCTGCTGGCATTCGTGGCATTCAGCCTGTGTGCGTCGTCGGTCTATGTGCTCAATGACATGCTGGACGTTGAAGCGGACCGCCAGCATCCCGGCAAGTCCCGCCGGCCCTTCGCCTCAGGGCAGTTGTCGTTGCTTGCAGGGATTTGCCTGGCCCCCTTGCTGCTTGTTGGCGCGTCGGCTGCCGCTTGGCCACTGCCATGGGCATTCAAGAGCGTGTTGTGCGCGTACTATGCACTGACGCTAGCTTATTCCACCGTGCTCAAGCGGCTGGTGGTGGCCGACGTCGCAGTCCTGGCCACGCTCTACACGATTCGGATCGTCGCTGGCGCCATGGCGGTAGGTGTACCACTGTCATTCTGGCTGCTGATGCTCTCGCTGGCGCTCTTTTTCAGCCTGGCGCTCGTGAAGCGATACTCCGAATTGAAGGTCATGCAGCGCGAAGGCCGGCTTGAGGCAGCGGGGCGGGGTTATAAGCTGGACGACCTCGCAATTGTCGAGAACCTCGGGACGGCCGCAGGCTACCTCAGTGTCGCGGTGCTTGCGCTCTACATCAACAGTCCCGCCGTTGAGATGCTGTATCGACGTCCGCAGATCATTTGGGTACTTTGCATGTTGCTGCTGTACTGGATTAGCCGTATGTGGATATTGGCCCACCGCGGCATGATGCATGACGATCCGGTCGTGTTCGCGCTGAAGGACAAAACGAGTCTCGCGGTCGGCTTGTGCGGGGCATTAACCGTGTACTTCGCTACGTGACATGGTACGGCAGCCGATGTATTCCTGGGGCAGGGCGGTCCGATCTGACTGCGCGTTGCTGCCGCTGCAATGGCGCATGGAGAATCTGCCGCCGTTGCCAGACTTCGCTGATTCCTACCTGCCATTCGGAAACGGCCGTAGCTATGGAGACAGTTGCCTAAATACGAACGGCGCGTTGCTTTCCACCCGCCGGCTTGATCGCTTCATTGCCTTCGACCCCGGCAGTGGCATCCTCCGCTGTGAAAGCGGCGTGCTTCTCGCCGATATCTCCCGATTGATGGTTCCGCGTGGCTGGTTTCTGCCCGTAACGCCGGGAACGCGCTTCGTGACCGTCGGCGGGGCGATTGCCAATGACGTACATGGGAAGAACCACCACAATCAAGGCACGTTCGGTTGCCACGTGCGCCGCTTCATGCTTCGCCGTTCGGACGGCGACAAGAGGCTTTGCTCGGAGGACGAGAATCCCGACTGGTTCTCCGCGACCATCGGCGGGCTAGGTTTGACCGGTCTGATCCTCTGGGCCGAGATCCAGTTGCGCCGCATCGAGAATCCATGGATCGTCTCGGAAGCCGAACGCTTCGAGCATCTCGACGACTTCTTCAGGCTGAGCGACGCCGGCTCAGGCCACGAATACACAGTGGCGTGGCTGGATTGTTCAGGGCCGGGCCGTCGGATAGGGCGGGGCATTTTTACCCGAGCCGATCACGCACCGGCCGGATTTCACCACGATGGCGCTTGGCATGAGCGAGGCCCGGCGGTGGTAGGTTTCACACCGCCGCTCTCGCTGGTGAACACATTGTCAGTGCGGGCGTTCAACAGCCTGTACTTCCATCGCGCTGGAAAGGTGCCCGTCATTACAACCGGGCATTGCGAGTCGTATTTCTATCCGCTAGATCATGTGCTGCACTGGAATCGCATATATGGGCCCAGAGGGTTCTATCAATACCAGTGCGTGGTGCCAGATAATGGCGGAGGGCGCGACGCCATCGCCGAACTGCTTAGGCTGATTGCAGACAGTGGCATGGCTTCCTTTCTGGCGGTGCTGAAGCAGTTCGGCGAGAGGGCTTCACCAGGGATGTTGTCATTTCCTCAACCCGGTACCACGCTTGCGCTGGACTTCCCAAATCGGGGTGGCTCCCTGCATCGCCTTTTCGCCTGCCTTGACTCAGTAGTGATGAGTGTCCGGGGACGTCTCTATCCAGCCAAGGATGGGCGCATGCCCGGCGCGGTGTTTCGTGCCGGGTTCCCGCAATGGCAACGCTTCAGCCCGTATATCGATCCCGGCTTCTCATCCAGCTTCTGGAGGCGGGTCATGGAGGACACATGAAAAGAATCTTGGTCATCGGAGCAACCTCAGCCATCGCCGAGGCGGCTGCGCGCCGTTTCGCGGAACGCGGCGACCAACTCTTCCTTGTCGGGCGCAATGTGGGCCGACTGCAGGCCATCGCCGAAGACTTACGCGTACGCGGTAGTGCCAGCGTTGCCTCGAGGGTCATGGATGCCAACGACGCTTCCGCGCATGAATCCATGCTGGACGAGGCCGAGGCTGCAATGGGTAGCGTGGACACGGTGCTGATCTGTCACGGCACCTTGTCTGACCAGCGTACCTGTGAGCAATCGGTATCGCTGGCGCTGGCGGAGATCCAGACCAATGCACTGTCCGTCGTCGCTTTGCTGACGCACATTGCCAACCGCATGGAGCACCGACGTGAAGGAACCATTGCTGTCATCTCTTCAGTGGCCGGCGAGCGAGGCCGCCAGAGCAATTACGTGTACGGCAGCGCCAAGGCGCTGGTGACGGCTTTTATGTCGGGACTGCGGCAACGGATGGCCAAGTGCGGAGTGGCGGTGGTGACGATCAAGCCGGGACTGGTTGATACGCCGATGACCAACAGATTTCGCAAGGGCCCGCTGTGGGTCCAGCCTGAGTATGTTGGCAAGGCGATCGTGCGTGCAATCGATGCGGGCGTCGCCGAAGCCTATGTGCCTGGATTCTGGCGGGCCATCATGATCGTGATCCGGTGGCTGCCGGATGTAGTGTTCAGGCGGCTGGCGTTCTGATATGCAAGCTTGCCATTTCAAATATGGGTTGTGACTATGGCGACGTCTTCGCATGAGCGCGGAACCTCATTCCCGATTCATGGCAGTTTGCTATGACAGGCCGGCCATTGTTGACTCGTCAACTCTTGATCAGAGCCGGCATAGTTTTCGTGGTGCTATTCGCCGTCAGTACATCGCTGTCGTTCGATACTCAGTCTGAAGATCGGCTGCGTGTGTTTGGCTCTTACTGGTCGTCCGGCTGGGCAGCGTCACACCAGCTCAATCGGCTTGTCGCCATCGCTGGAGACCGGCATGCCGAGATTATCACTACTGACGTGTCAGTTCGGGGGTATTTCGCTAGGCTTGCGTGCGAAGAACTTGGAACTGGTGTTGCCGCAGCGCTGCTTGCTTTCCTCGCGATCTGGGTGGCGAGGCGGCGGCTTGATGTGTTCATGGCAAGCAAGCTAGGCTTGGTAGTGGCAATTCTTGCATCACCACTTGCTTGGTTTCATTACACGCTCTTACTTCTGCCCGCTTTGATCGAGCGTCCATGGGGCAAAACACTTTCGCTGGCAGCCTGTCTGCTCCTCGTGCCAATTGATGTCCCGTTATCGAGCATCCGCAGCTCAGGCTTGGTGCTAGCGCTCGGTGGCGGCATCTATTTTGGCGCAGTCTGCCTGATTTGCTGGGCCTTCTTTCGGGAAGCATGGTGTGCGGGCGCAGTGCAATCGGACCCTGGCACGCCGCTTCGTGCCAGCCTACCTGATAGGTAATGCTGGTGCGGGCTTGCCCGAAGTACAGTCGGCCTCGGCACCAGCCGTGGTTTTACGTGAGAGCATCAACCGCCGCAGTATTAGAGAAAGCATGCCAACCAGGACGATCGGGCCTGCTTGAATCGACGTTGCGGCCACCAGTGGCGCCATCAGCAGTGGTAAGAGCCACGCGGCCAGCAAGACTTCGCGCTCGCCGCGGAGCCAGCCGCGGCGGATGCCGTCGACCACAATCCAGGCAATAGGGAAGGCGAGGCCGGCAAGGTCGTAGTCGTAGGCGTACGGGCTGACAAGGAACGTGGCTGTCATCAGAATAGAAGCTCGTAGCGCCAGTATGCGGGTATTGCGCCACACAATCCAGACGGCAATGGCGGCGGCGCTTGCGGCGACGGCCTGCGCAACCCAGGCGGCAGGCACTGGAACGTTCGACAACCTCAGCATGGCAAAGACAGTCGGCATCTTGATCCACGGTAGCGCGCCGGCTTCCAGCGCAGCTTGCGCGACGGGCAGGCTGCCAAGAAATGCCGACAGGGTGGCGGTACCAAGGACGGCAGTCCCGGCCGCCATCAGGAGCAAGGCAACCGCGCCTGCAACAAAGAAGGTGGTCCAGGAACCGGTCGCCAAGAGTGCCACCGGGAACAGCACCGCCAGATGCGGCTTGATGGCAAGCAATCCGATGAAAATACCGGAAAGCACTGGCCGACGCTCCAGGCAGAGCAGGGCTGCGGCTGCCAGCGCGGAAGTCAGAAAGGCATTCTGTCCATGGAGGATATTGACCCATGCTCCGCAAAAACCGGCCAGGCCCCATAAGGCTTCACGGCCCTGCGCAATGCGCCGGAATACGGCTACGTAGGCAGCGAGCGTTGTCAGCAGGAACGCGAAATAGGCCACCAGGTATGGCAGCAGGGCAAGGGGGAGGATCAACAGGTAGAACGACGGCGGATAGAACCAGGCGTACATGGCCCGAACCCCGGGTACCGCCGCCTGTTCGGCCTGGAACAGTCGCGCCACGTTGTAGGCGTGCTGGGGATCGCCGTCCAGTGCCATGCGCGAGGCTGCCCAGAACGTGATGAAGTCATAGCCGAGCGGCTTCCCGTTCGGATCCACAAGACCCTTCGCCCGGAAACACAGCACCACGATGGCTAGCAGGATGAGAGCCAGTACGATGCGCGAATACGCGACCAGCCGCTGGCGGTTCAGCCAATGTTCGGGACGACCCATGCGATGTTCCCCTTTTGACCTCGTATTCCGGATTGCCGTGAGCGGGCATTAGAGATTGCCGGAATGCTGGTGCGCCATTCGAGGCGGTACGCAAGGCGTGGCAACTCACAGAAGGTGCAGGCCCGCGGCGCTATTTTTTTAATGCGCATTCAAGTATAGGATCCGTATTTGACGGAGCCAATAGCTTGCGTGCACTGAAACGCAGAGATGAAGCTGCAGCACTCCTCAGCGTGCAAGCCAAAATAGGGGGCTGAAATGAAGGCGGGACACTGGTTGACTTCTAAGCGTCTGCATATCTACCCGGCGGCGATGCTACTAGCACAGCTTGTCGGGGTCTGCATTTTGCTGTATCTGTATCGCGATGCGCCCGGCTACGAGCCCAGCATGGCCTTTGCCAATGACTTCCGTGTATTCTGGGGCGCTTCGCACCTAGCGCTGGAGGGGCGTGCTGCCGATGCCTATGATATCAACCAACTGTTTCCTGTTCTGCAGAGTGTTGATCCCGGGCTGGTACGGGTGCGGGCATGGTTCCACTGGTTTTATCCTCCGACTTTCCTCCTGGCGGTCCTGCCGCTAGCGGTACTCCCGTACCTGCTTTCCTATGCCGTTTTCACCCTGAGCACGCTGGTCGGCTATGTCGTGATGCTCGCGCGTATTGCCAGGCCCCATCGAATTGGTCTGCTGATCATTGCATTTCCCCCGACGATTCTGACTGCTTTCAACGGGCAAAACGCATTTCTGACGGCAACACTGGCAGGCTGCGGGCTAATGTTGCTGGAGCGGCGCCCAGTTGTGGCCGGCATCTGTATCGGTTTGCTGGCGATCAAGCCTCACCTGGCCATCTTGTTTCCTGTAGCGCTGCTTTGCACGCGCGCATGGAAGGCGATGTTTGCAGCTGCCGCCACCGCGCTCTGCCTTTTCATCGCCAGCCTGCTGGTGCTCGGCGTCGATACGGCGTCCGGCTTCGTGCATAGCATTGGCATAGCCCGGCAGCTAGCCACGGAGGGTGCGTTGCCCCTGGTAAAGATGCCGACCGTATTTGGCGCCGCTCGCCTGCTGGGAGCAGGGGCATCGCTTGCCAATGGTATTCACTTTGCGGTGGCCGTTCTGGCCATGTTGGCTGTGGTGCTTGTGTGGCGCAAGCCCCAGCCATTGTGCTTGCGAGCGTCGGTGCTGATCTTGGCAAGTCTGCTGGTCAGCCCGCATATGTTCGACTATGACCTCACCTGGCTGGCCCTGCCTATTGCGTGGATGGGCGTTCATGGCCTGCGACGGGGGTGGCTTCGCGGCGAGCGGGAACTGCTTGTGGTTGCTTGGTTTTCACCACTGGTTTGCGAAGTTGGCGCCAGCATCCTGTCGGTTCAGATGGGCCCACTAGTAGTCTTGACAATGCTGGCTTTTCTCTTGTGCCGGGCGCGGCTGTCGACCCTTGCACAAGGTGTAGCCGCTTCGGTCAGCCCAACCACCCGGCATGTGTCAAGGTAGTGGCCGCGTCCGCCGCTATGCTGCTTGCCAGTACCCCCTCGACTCGTTCCGGGTTCAGGTAAGCCGCTGGCGCTAGGTTCCGTTTGCGCCGTGATTGCCGGATACGGCGATCCCGTCAGCACGGCTAAAGGCGGAAGTGCGAAGGAGACCGGCTCCCCCGTCAGACCTCTACCACGCAGCACCAGTCGAAGCACTGGTTTTCCAGCTCGCCCGTGCGCCGGCTGACATAACCCCGCGGATTGCACACCACGCGCGAATCGTCGATGCAGTAGTCGAAACTGGTATGGGTATGGCCATGGATCCACAGGTCCGCCTGCGCCACCAGGTCGGGCCGGCGTGACAGGAACCCGCCGGATACCAGGTCATGCGAGTAACGCGGGTCAAGACTGCCCAGGTCAGGGCCGTGATGGGTGACGACCACGGTCTTGCCCTCGAACGGCAGCGCCAGCTGCGCAGCCAGCCAGGCCGAAGCGGCCTCGTGGCGCGTTAGCGCGTCTTCCGGCGTGAAACGGCGGGCCTTGCCGTCGGTGCCGTCGAGTTCGATCAGGCGGTGATCCAGCATCACGCCCGCGCAGGCCTGCATCGAATCTTCGCGCCGGTCAACGCCGAACAGCGTGTAATCCGTCCACCAGGTCGTGCCCAGGATCCTTACGCGGCCACTGGTGCCATCGAATTCAGCAACGGCGCTGTTGAGCAAGTGCATGCCGGGATGCTCCGCCGCGGCTTCGGCCATCTGCCAGTCGACCGCATCGAAATTGCTCTCGTAATACTCGTGGTTGCCGGGCACATAGATCACGGGTTGCGCGAACGTGCGCGCGGCCCAGTCGATGCCGTCGCGGCCGTTGGCGATGTCGCCGGCCAACACCACGATGTCGGCATCGCAGCCGGGCACTTGCTGCGGCATGTTGTGCTCGATATGCAGGTCGCTCAGGATGCGCAGTTTCATGGGGACTCCGGGGCGATTGGGTCTGGCTGCATCCGCCGCGGCGGCGGCAGGCAGTGGTGGCATTCTTCAGAACCCTGGCGCCGCGGTCAAGTCCCCGGCCCGCACACCCGCCACCAAAGCAAAAAAGCCCGGAACCAGGTCCGGGCAAGGGACTGTCTGGCCGGCGTTGCACCGGGAGACAGCCGGGGGAACCGTTCAGGGTTACCCGAGAGTCTTATCCTCCCTGTCCCGTCATGGTCGGCAACAGGACGCGATAGATCTGGATGAATGCCGGTCCCAGCAGGACCAGCAGCAACGAGGGGAAGATGGTGAAAATCAGCGGGAACAGCAGCTTGAGGGCGATCTTGGCTGCTTGTTCCTCGGCCAGCATGCGGCGTTTGGTGCGCAGCATGTCTGACAGTACGCGCAGCGACTCGCCGAGGCTGGTGCCGAAGCGGTCGGCCTGGATCAGCATCGAGGCAAACTTGTCCACATCCTCCACGCCGGTGCGCAGCGAGAGGTTGGAGAGCGCCTTCTCCTTGGAGAACCCGGAGCGCAGCTCGAGCAGCATCAGCTGCAGTTCGTCGGCCATCACCGGGCAGCGCAGCGCGAGTTCGTCGGCGACCCGCATCAGCGCGGCGTCCAGGCCGAGTCCAGCTTCCACGCACACGGTCAGCAGGTCGATGACGTCGGGGAATTCCTCGAATACCGTGCGCTGGCGTTCGGCAACCTTGCGTGCCAGCACGATGTTGGGCAGGTAGTAGCCGACCGCACCCAGCAGCGCGAGCAGGGCGAACATCGTGTACTGGTCGTCGACCGCCCGATTGCCATTCAGCGCCAGCAGCCCGGTCATTGGCAGCACCACCGCCAGCACGGTCTTGGCGCCAAAGTACAGCGGTGCTGCACTAGCGCTGCGCCAGCCAGCGTTGGTGAAGCGCACGCGCAACTGTGAATTTTCCCATCCTTCCTTGGGCAAGGACAGCCGCGACACCGGTTGTGCCCAGCGCACCAGTCTCTCGATCCAGGCCTGCTGCGCGCCGGGAGCGGAGGGCGTGCCTGCCTGGCCGGTGAGTTGCTCGACGCGCCCGTGCATGCGGTTTGGTGAGAACGCGTACATCACGGCAAGTACTGTGCCGAATGCCGCCACGAAGACCAGCGCGAGCACGACCAACTGCTCGGCGGGAATACCCTCGATGATGCCCTGCATGATTGACTCCCCTCAAGACCGCTGCGCTGCCGCGGCTTGTTGTTGTCTCACACGTGGATGTGGATGATCTTGCGCATCCACAGCACGCCGAACACCATCGACACCAGCGCGCCGCCGATCATGCGCAAGCCGAGCGGGTCTTCCCACAGCACCTTCATGAAGTCCGGGTTGACCACCATGATCATGCCGGCGGTCGCGAACGGGAGCAGGCCCAGGATCCATGCGGACAGGCGCCCTTCAGCCGAAAGCACGCGAATCTTGTCGAACAGCTTCAGGCGTTCGCGCACCATGTTGGCGATGGTGTCGAGAATCTCGGCAAGATTGCCGCCGCTTTCGCGCTGGATCAGCACGGCGATGACAAAGTAGCGCAGGTCGGCCACCGGCACCCGGATCGCTAGGTTGGTCATGGCTTCGTCCAGCGCCACGCCGTAGTTGATCTCCTCGAACGTGGTGCGGAACTCAGGGCCGATCGGCGCCTTGATTTCCTGGCCGACTATGCCCAGCGCACCGCTGAACGAGTGGCCGGCGCGCAGGGAGCGGCTGATCATGTCGACCGCGTCCGGGAGTTGCTTTTCCATTTGCTTGATCCGCTTGACCCGGAGGTGCATCACGTGCAGCACGGGCAGCAACCCGGCCACCGCGGCAATGGCCAGCACCACCGGTGCCGGCATCGGCACCAGCGGGATCAGTGCCACCGTGCAGAGCATCACAAGCGCGCAGTAGCCCAGCAGCTGCGATACCGACCAGGAACTGCCGGATTGCTCCAGCCAGCGGTCCAGCGTGCCGATACGCGGCATCCGCATCAGCCATTGCTGCATCCGCGGTGAATCGCTGAGCAGGCGCTTCTTAAGGATCGACAGGCGTTCGGCACTGACATGCCCGCCTGCGGATAATGCACGCAGCCGCGCCTCGATACGCTTGGCGGCGGGACCGTGATAATTGCTCCACCAGAGATAGATGCCTTCGATGCAGAGCACCACCGCCACGAACAGCAGGATGCCGAAGGCATAGAAGATCGTGCTCATATGTGTCTCCCCCGAGAGAATGTGCCGCGTCCGTGGCGCGGATCACACTTCATAGCGATGCGCCGGATCGTAGGTTTCGTCGGGCAAGCCCACGCCGAACACGCGCAGCCGCTCGGCAAACTTGGGGTACACCCCGGTGGCGCGGAAATGGCCGCGCACGGTGCCGTCCTTGTCTACGCCGGAGCGCTGGAAGGTGAAGATCTCCTGCATGTTGATGATTTCGCCTTCCATGCCGGTGATCTCCGCGATGCTGATGATCTTGCGTCGGCCGTCGGTCATGCGTGCGGCCTGGACGATCACCGTGATGGCTGAAGAGATCTGCTGGCGAATCGCCTTGGCCGGCATGGTCAGGCCTGCCATGCTGACCATGTTCTCAAGGCGCGTCAGCGCGTCGCGCGGGGTATTGGCATGGATGGTGGTCAGCGAGCCCTCATGGCCAGTGTTCATCGCGTTGAGCATGTCCAGCGCCTCGCCGCCGCGTACTTCGCCCAGGATGATGCGGTCCGGGCGCATGCGCAGTGCATTGCGCACCAGCGAGCGCTGGGTTATCTCGCCCTTGCCTTCGATGTTCGGTGGGCGGGTTTCGAGGCGCAGCACATGAGGCTGGCGCAACTGCAGTTCGGCCGCGTCCTCGATGGTGACTACGCGCTCGTCCTCGGGGATGAAGCCGGACAGGATGTTCAGCAGCGTGGTCTTGCCGCTGCCGGTGCCGCCAGAGACCAGCACGTTGACCTTGGCATGCGCCAGCGCCTGCAGCATCTGGGCCATCGGCGGGGTCAGGCTCCTCAGGTTCACGAGGTCGGAAACCTGCAGAGGATTAACTGCGAAGCGCCGGATCGACAGCAGCGGTCCGTCGATCGCCGATGGCGGGATGATGGCGTTGACGCGCGAACCATCGGGCAGGCGCGCATCGACCATCGGGCTGGTCTCGTCGATGCGGCGCCCCACGCGCGACACGATCTTCTCGATGACCTTCATCAGGTGGGCGTCGTCGTAGAAGCCGATGTCGGTGAGTTCCAGCTTGCCGCGCCGCTCGACATAGGTCTGCTTGGCCGTGTTGACCAGGATGTCGGACACAGTCGGATCCTGCAGCAGCGGCTCGAGCGGGCCGAAGCCGAACATCTCGTCATAGATGTCCGACGTCATCTGGCGGCGTTCCGTGTCATTGATCAGGATGCGCTCTTCATCGATGATGGCGTCGATCAGCACGCCGATCTCCGTCTTCACCTGCTCCAGTGGGTAGCGCGCGAGCCGCTCGAGTTCGACCCGGTCCAGCACCGCGTCGTGAACGATTTTCTTGAAATTCCGGTAGGCCTGCGTGGTGCCATGGCCGCGGGTGGGCGCAGCATGGCCGTTCATTTGCAGCGGTGGGTTCTCTGGCAGGGAAAGCTGTTCGCGGATCGACATGATGGACTCCGGTTCGTGTTGCGGTTCAGGCGGCGCTCGACTTCGGGCGCAGGAAGAGCCTTGCCAGAGACGGCCTGGCCGGCTGCGCCTGCCGTTCGGTACCAGTGCCCGCGGACAGCGTGGCGCCGAGAGACAGCAGCGACTTGGAGATGGCGCTGCGCTTCTGTTCCTTGAGGACGGGAACGCCGTGACCGATCGATTCATCCACCACGGCAGGATCATCGGGCAACACGTGGAAAACCTTCATGCCGAAGACTTCCTCCAGCTTGGCACGTGGCACTTCGTCGCGGCGGCCCTGACGGTTCAGCAGGATGCGGATCTTGTCATCGGGGTAGTGCAGCGCGCGCAGGATATCCAGCAGGCGCTTGCCGGTGCGGACATAGGGGATGCTGGGCTGCACAGTCACGCAGATGCTGTGGCTGCGGTCGAAGGCCGCAAGCGACAGTGGGGTGACCGGCTGTCCGACGTCGATCAGGATGAAATCGTAGCGCGGGCTGACCACGGACAGGACATGGTCGATCCTGTCCTTGCGGACCTCGTTGGCCTTGATCGGGTCGATCGCGCCGGCCAGGATATCGAAGCCCTCGTCGACGCGGGTCATGCAGGCATCGAGAAAGGTATCGTCCATGCGCTCCAGTTGCGAGCACACGTCCGTCAAGGTCGCTGGCGGAGTCTTGTCGCTGACCAGGAATGCGGTGTCGCTGAACTGGGTGTTCAGGTCGATCAGGAGTACCCGCTTGCGCTCGCCGGCGCTCAGCGCGTAGGCCAGATTGCCGGCGATGAAGCTGGTGCCGGCGCCGCCCTTGCATGAAACCAGGGAGATCACGCGCGCTTCGTTACGCTCCCTGGGCACGTGGATTGCCTCCAGCCGCCCGAGCGCTTCGCTCAGCTGGCCCTTGTCGAGCGGCCACGGCAGGATATCGCGCACCCCGGCACGCAGTGCCCGGATCAGGACATCCGGCTGTTGCGCCGTTGTCACCAGGATGCAGGGCAGGTCGGGATGCTGCTGGCGCAAGGCTTCGATGCCGAGCGTCTGCGTGCTGCCGCGGAAGTCCTGGTCGAGGATGAGCGCATCCGCGCTGCGCAGGTGGCTGCCATGCGTGCGCAGCGCCGCGGGAGTATCCTGCAGCCGCATGATCTGGAAGGTTCCACAGGCGTCCGCCATACGCGAAAGCTCGCCCAACCTTTCAGCATCCTCGGAAACGATCAGAATTCTGAGCATGGTGTGCTCCTGGTTATGCGTGCTAATTGCAGATCTTGCCGCCGGTTGAGGAATTCAGGCTTTCCCGTGGCAGCGTGGTCGAGAATGAAGGCATCGCCAGCGTGATCGGCACGACCGGAATGAAAGTCTCGACCGAGACGTTGGAGACACTGACAGTGACCGAGCGGCACGTGTTGCGGGCGACATCGGCGTCCGCGTCGCAGCCGCTGGGTTCGTACCCGATCTGGATATTGGTGGCCTGCAGCTTGGGCATCAGATTGGTCATCCTGTCCTTGATGGTCGCGTCTTTGGCGTCGCACACCGCGGCGATGCGTGCGCCCAGCCGGGTCGCCTCGCCTGCAGTGTTCCAGTAAAACAGCACGCGCGAGAATTCGGCAATGCCTATCAGCAGCATGAAGAAGATGCTGGCAACCAGGGCAAACTCGATCGCGGTGGCGCCGGCCTGGTGCAGACGCAGGCGGGTGACACAATGCGGAGTCATAGCACTTGCCTCATCACTGTTGCGATATCGGAGAACGCCAGGTTTCCCACCGGGATGTAGGCCTGGATTGGCGAATATGAGTAACCCGATATCTTCACTTCGACCAGGTTGATGGTGCCGGCCTGAACGCCTGAGCTGTCGCCGCCCTCGTAGATGGGGACATTGGCGAATTGCTTGCCGCCACACCCGCTCGCGTCGACACGGTCACAGACGACCACCATCGAGGTGCTGAGGCCTTTCACCAGCACCTCGCCTTCGCAGACGGTCTTGCCATAGACGGCCATGCACTTTGCCTGCGCCAGCGGATAGTTGGGCTCGCTCGGCGCATACTGCGACAGGAAGCGTGCGGCGTCGCGCGTGGCCTTGGTCAGGGCGTTGTATTGGTAGATGGCGCGGCCGTACTCCGCCACCCCGCTCACCAGCAGAAGTAACGGTACCAGGACCAGTGCGAATTCCACCGCGACCACCCCGCGCCGATGGTGCCGATCGTGCCGGTCGCCCCTGCGCTGCCTGCATCGCTCCATGATTTGCTCCTATTGAACCAGCACCGGCACACGCGGGCCTGAACCCGTATCGGACCCGGGCACACCCTGAGTCGCGCAGGGACTGGTGGAGTCCTTCGAATTGCCCAGGTATTCGAGGTAAACCACATCCTTTACGCTGGGCTCCTGCATTGGCTGCACCATCAGCATGCAGTTCCAGGAGACCACCTGTGCCAGCTTGGTAGAGGCGAATTCGGTGCAATCCACCATCGGCACGTGTACCAGCCTGCGGTCAGCGCCGGCCTTGTGCACCGCCTGTGTCGATTCCGTGCCCTTGGTAGTCAAGCCGCTATTTGCGTCCGTCTGGTATGGCGCGTTGGCACTTCGCTTCTGAATGAAATCAGCGTAGGCGTTGCCGCCGTTCGGCGGATTCCATGTGGTGACGTCGTAGGCATAGCCGGTAAAGTCCGGCGCCCCATCACCCGGCCCCTTGTAAGAGCCGGTATAAATGCCGAAGCGGGTATTCCACGCCGCAATCAGCGCCGAGATTTCGCCTGGTTCACCAACTTTTGAACCCACTGCCGGCAGGTCGCACTGTCCGCTTCCGGCAAGCAAGCCCGCCAGCTCGGAAGCACCACCCCCCGGAGGCGACAGGTCAGCCCAGCCAAAGCTGCCAGGGCCGTACGGATCCTTCGGATCGACCTTGGACGCGATCCAGTCGCCCTTGTTGTACGCGGTCTTTGGCGGATTGGCCGTTGGCGGCGTGCAGACATAGACCGGGATTGCGCAGGCTGTCTGCGAACTGGTGGTGGTGGCCACGGCCATTGCGTTAACGGTACTGGGCTGGATGTCGATGCCGGGCAGCAGGTTAAGGATCTGGATGAACCAGTGGGCAATATCCGTGCGCTCGGCGGTGCATTTGACGTACTTCACCTTGTCCAGTGCGTAGGGCACCTTGTCCTTGGTGTAGTAGGTACCGTCAGGCGTGTCGCTGTACGAGACATTGAGATCCTTGACCATTTTCACTGCCTCGTTCTGGAACATGGCAGCGTTGCTCGTGCCGATGGCGAGGCCAGCCGCCTCCGACACGAGCAACGGCGTGGCCCCCGTGACATCGCGCGCGGCGGCCAGCGCGCAGGCATCGACGCCGTTCTGCAGCTCGCTCTTGGTCACATAGAGCTTGCCCAGGTCGAGCGCCAGCCCGACGAAGCCAATCAGGACGGCCAGCGACAGCCCGACGATGATGGCGATCGCGCCACGCTGCCGCTTGCGCCAGGTCGTCCGACGGCCTCGGTAGGTGGTAGGGCGTGACATATCGGCTCTCCGTGGTTTGCGCAGATCAGCGGGACCCGCCACCTGACATGCCCACGCCGCCGTAGCCGCCGGCGCCGAAGTCGATCGTCATGGAGGGCGTGCCGCCTTGCGTGCCGTTGGCCAGCGAACGGTCGAAGTTCCTCATTGCCGCCACCGCGGTCTTGCCGTCGGTGCCCGTGATGGTGGGCAGCCCCGCAGGCGCATCGGGATTGATGATCTGCATCTGCGTGACCGTGGCGAGTGCCACGCCGCGCTGGCCGTCCCACACCGGCGTGGAGGTCATGCAGGCCGACAGCGTGATGCAGGCCAGGCTGCCGAGTACCAGCGTGGTGGCGCCGCGCGAAAGGTTGAGTTGCTTGCTCATGATCGTTCTCCTGTGTGCGCAGCGGTTCAGTTGCCGCCCGCGGCGGTGCGCGTGGCGGTGCCGGCGGCTCGTGCCTGGGCCAGACGCGCGGCGGTGGCTTCGATGCGGGCGATGCGCGCGGCGGTGTCCTCGGCAGTTGGTGCGGCGGCGATATTGCGGGCAGCTGGACCCGCCGGTTGTGGCGCGTCTGCGGTGCGGGGCATCGAGGTCGCAGCTGCCTGCGCTTCTGGCGACCCCGCAGTTGCCGGCGGATCCAGTGGACGGCCGGTCGGCACCATCGAGAGCGATGTGGCAGTGCCTTCGCCGCGTGGCGCCGACGGCGGCGTGACAGGCGCGGGGGCCGGCGCGGCGGGCTGCGACGGGACCGGTGCGGGCTGCGGCGCAGGCTTGCCCTGGCCTTCCATATTGCCCATGAAGTACAGCGACAGCGGGTTAGGCGTGGAGAAACTGTCGGTCGGCAGCGGGTAGTTGTTCGTCTGCATCGGCTTGACCAGGCGCGGCGTGATGACGAACACCAGTTCGGTCAGGTCCTGCTGGTACTGCGTGCTGCGGAACAGCGTGCCCAGCACCGGCACCTCGCCCGCACCCGGCAGTGCCTTGAGCGAGCCGCGCGCGCTGTCGGTCAGCAGTCCGCCGATGGCAAAGCTCTCGCCATCGCGCATCTGAACAGTGGTGGAAGCGCGGCGGGTGGTGATGACCGGCAGGATAGTCTGACCCGCTAGCGTGCCGCCGCGGATGGTGGCACCCGTGGGCGACAGTTCGGACACTTCCGGCGAGACCTTCAGGTGAATGCGGCCGTTCGCCAGCACGGTCGGCGTGAACTTCAGCCCCACGCCGAATTCTTCTTCCTGCAGCGTGACGGTGCCGGCCCCGTTCAGCACGTTGGCCTGCGCCACCGGGATGTAGATCTTGCCACCGGCGAGGAAGCTCGCTTCCTGGCCGCTGATGGTGACCAGGTTGGGCTCGGCCAGGATCTTGACGAGGCTGTCGTTCTTCTGCGCGTCGACGGCGAATTCGAACGGCAGGTTGTTGGCCTTGCTGCCGAATATTGCGCCCGAAGCGCCGGTCAGCAGCGACGTCACGACACCACCCGTCCAGGAGCCAAAGCCGCCCTGCAGGTTGACCGCGGAACCTAGCTGGTTCAGCAGCGTCTTCGACACTTCGGCGACCTTGACTTCCAGCATCACCTGCTGCGGGCTGTCGACGGACAGCATGTTAAGCACGCCGCCCTTCTTGTCCCCGTTCTTGCCGTCGGTGCCTTGGGCCGCGTTGGCATACGCCTGGGCGATGTCCATGGCCTGCTGGGCGGACTGCGCATTGGTGACGCTGCCGGTCAGCACGAGGTTATCGGCAGCGGTCATCACGCGGATGCCAGGCTCGCCGGGCAAGAGCTGCCCCAACGACGTCTGCAGGCCGCCGGCATCGGCATTGACCACGACGTTGATGATGGTGCAGGCGCCGCTGCGGCCTTGCACGATCATGTTGGTGGTGCCTACGCTGCGGCCCAGTACGTAGAGCGTCTGGGGCGAGACCATGGTCGCCTGCACGACATTGGGATTGCCCAGCGTGCGGTTGCGCACGGGCTCTTGCAGCGAGATCAGCTGCGACTTGCCGACCGGCACCATCACGCTGGATTCGCTGCGGATCGCGCCGACGCAGTTGGGGCCGCGCGCGTCGGCAGCCGGTGCGGGCGCAGGCGCCGAGCCCTGCGCCACCGTGGTCGGGGCGCCTGGCGTCATGCTGATGGTCATCTGCATCGGTGCCGCGGGTGCCTTGGCCGCGGCTGGTGCAGTGGCCTTGGTCACGATGCCCGCCTCCATGGCGGCTTGCGCCGCGGCGGCCAGCGGAGTGAAGAGGATGGCGGCAAACACCAGGATGCGGGTGCCGCCTGCGGCGTCGGATCTTTTCTGGTTCATTTTGAATCTCCCCCCGGAGAAGCTGTGATGCAGATCAGGATTCGTTGAACGTCGTACGAGGCGTGGTCAGAAGCACTCGACGCCGCCCTGCATGCCTGCCAGCACACCGATGCAGTTGCCACGTGCGGGCTGCGCTGCCACCGTTCGGGTCTTCACCACGGTGCGCGTGGCGGTCTGGGTCACGACCTTGGCGGGCGGCGCTTCGGGCGTCTTGCCCAGCAGCGTGCCCTTGGTGGCGCCGCCGGTGTTGATGTCAGCGACATCCATCTGGTTGCGCAGCACCAGCGACAGCGTGCCGACACTGCGGGCCACGTCGAGCTTCTCGGCTTGCTCGGGCGTCACTTCGAGCGTGACGGCATTCACCACCTTGGGCTGGGTGTCGTCACGGCTGACCTGTTGCGCTACCGCCAGCACCAGGATTTTCTCCAGCACGATTTTGGAGATGTTGCTGTTCTGCGCGTTGCGCGCTTCTTCATTGGTGTTGACGATCACGTCGACGTAGTTGCCTGGCAGCGCAAAGCCTGCAACACCCACCACGTCATTGACGCGAACCGTGATCGCGCGCTTGCCGTCGTTGATGACCGCGGACAGTCCGCCCTTGGTGCCGATCGGCGCCAGTTTGCCGTCGAGAACCGGCTCGCCGCGCTGGAGGCTGGTGCGGACCACACGGCCCTCCAGAGCCTTCACGTCCTGGAACGCGCCAGGCGGGACGCTGCCCGCCGGCCAACTGACCAGCTGCAGTTGGCTGCCGTTGAGCGGTTGCCCGAGGTTCAGGTCGTTGGCGGCGACCACCACTTGCCTGACCGAGCTGGATGACTGCTGCACCAGCCATCGCGACGCCGACACCACTGCCGCCACGCCGGCGACCAGGGCAATCAGCAGCATCAGGATTGCGCGCATGTTCTTCATGATGACTCTCCCCAGTATTCCCAATGGTTTCCGTGTCGGTGCTACCGTTCAGCTCGCGGCGCGGTGGTTGTCTGACCAGCGGCGGGCGCCGCCGGCCTGTGGCATGCCTTCGGGCGAGGTGCGCAGCCCGTAGTAGCCTTGCCAGGCCGCCACCAGGCCTTCCTCTGTGACTTGCGGCGCGGCGCCGTGGTAGTGCACGCCGGAGGCCACCAGGCGCAGCAGGTCTCGCGGGATGCAGGCGAACAGCGGCGTATCGCTGGCGTAGTGCAGGCTGTCGATAAGGAAGTCGAACACGGCTTCACTGCTGGCCAGTCCGTATTCGGCGGCAGTGCGCTGGTACACCTCGCGATAGTCGTCCACGGACAGCGCACCGACATAGAGCTTGCTGCCGAGCCGGCGCAGGAAGGCATCGTCGCCGAGCGCGGACGGTTCAAGGTTGCTCGAGAACACCGGCCAGACGTCGAATGGCACCGAGAAGCGCACGCCCGTCTGCAGCGTGAACATGTCAATGTTGCGGTCCAGCGGCACGATCCAACGGTTCAGCAGGTCGGTGACGCCAACCAACTGGCGGCCCAGGTCGTCGATGATGTAGATGCCGTTGTTCGCCTTCATGTGCGGCGGCGCCTGGTAGAAGCCGGCGACGGGGTCGTGGCGCAGGTCCATCATGGACAGCGTCAGTTCGCCGCCGGACAGCACCACCGGGCGGTGGCAGAGGACCCAGCGGCGGTCCAGCGAACGGCGTGCCAGCGAGCCTTCGCTGTCATCGCAGGGCACATGGACCAGCGGGTCGAATACCTGGATGATCTCGCCGGCCACGGTTATGGCGTGCGGCACCGGCACCGCGCCCGGCAGCAGCATCCCGAGGCGCTGCGCCAGGTAGGTCTTGCCGCTGCCGGCGGGCCCGTAGATCATCAGGGCTCGGCAGGTATTCAGCGACATACCGATGGCATCCAGCAGGTGGACCGGGATCACCAGATCATGGAAGGCTGCGGTGACGTCGGCCTTGGTCACCGATGCCTGGCCGACCGAGTGGCGCTTCACCGCCTGGACATAAGCGTCCAGCGTGACCGGCGCGGCGCCGATGTAGCTGCAGCGCGCCGAGGCTTCGGCCGCGCGGGCATATCCGGCGTCCGTCAGCCGGAAGCGAACGTCGAGGTCGCTGGCGCCGCGGTGGGCGATTTCCAGCAGGCGCTCACGGACGGCGACCGAGGCGACTTCGTTGACCACGGTGCCGGGCAGCTTCAGCGTGTCGGTCAGCACGGCCAGTGTGACGGTGCGGTGCAGGTAGGCGGCCTTCATCAGCAGGCTCAGCAACAGTGCCACTTCCAGCCCGGTGTCGGCGATGGTGCGCGGCAGGACGTGCCAGGGGGCCAGAGGCACCGCGCCATGGTCGGGCTGAGTATTTCTGACTGTCGCGACGGGTTCGAGGTGCTGCGTGGCGTGACCCGTGTCTTGGTACTCGTTCATTGCCATCCCCGGTTTCTGATCTGTGTGCTCTAGTTCTTCAAGGCGCGTCGTTATGGCTGCTCTGTCCGGTTGGTTCTCAGGTGCCGGCAAAAAGCATGACAATCGTGCCTACGGCGATGGCGACGCCGTAGGGTATCGAGCCAGCGGATGCTTCGGCTTCAGACTGCACCGGCCTCGCACGACGTTGAACCGCTACGCTGAGCATGTAGCTCACTCGCGATAGGGTCACAAGCGTCTGCCTGGTGACGAGAAGCTGTACCAGCGCCCACACGCCACCTATCACGCAGGTCGCAAGCGCGACGTTTACAACCATGGCCGCGCCAAGCCAGGCGCCCACGGCTGCCAGCAGCTTGACGTCGCCGGCGGCCATACCGCGCAGCAGGTAGAAGGGCAGAAACAGGGTCAGGCCCACCAGCCAGCCATACAGCCATGCCAGCGAGCCTCCCGCGAAACCGTGAATGACCATCTGCACTGGCAGCGCGGCGATCCAGGCGCCGAAAGTCAGCCAGTTGGGGATGCGTCGCCGTGCCAGGTCGATGGCTGCGGCGCTTAGCACGATACCAATCGTGACCGGTGCGACAAACGGGGCGAGGGCAGCAGCTTGCATGATGTTCGGGGGTTGGAGGTTGGCTAGGCCAGAGCAAGCCTTGTCAAACGCTTCGGTGCATACTGTCGGCAATCATCTGGTACAGCGACTGCACGGCGTCGCCCAGCGTAACGACAGTACCAATGATGGCCATTGCGATCAGGGAGCCGAGCAGTGCGTATTCGATGGAAGAGACGCCGCCGTCTTGATAAAGAAGGGCCTTCCAAGAGGTTCGGAGCTTGGGCATCTGGGCTTCCTGTTGATCCAATGGGAAGAGATGGCAGCATTGCCCGCATGGCCAGGTGCGAATGGTAGCCATGCGGGCGCACGCTACTTAGGTAGCAGCTTTCAGCTCAGTGCTGACCTTCGTGAACACAGCGTTCAGGTCCGTGCCGACGGCTTTAACCGTCACAATGATTGCAACGGCAATCAGCGCAGCAATAAGGCCGTACTCGATGGCGGTAACGCCTTCTTCATCACGGATGAATTGCTTGAACATAGTGGTCAACTTTTGCATGGCTAACTCCTTGGATTGGGATCAAGCACTACAGGACTACATAACTGCGGTAACGCAATGCCGGCGCTGGTTATCAGTGCCGGGAATTATGGGAGCACGGCGGAGCGCAGATGGCACATGCATGGAAGGGCCAGCGGCCCGGAGCGCCGCACATGCCCTGCGGGCTGCGCGCCTCCAGCCGGCGTTCGGCCGAGGCGTGCATGCAGCGCGCTACGTGGTGTGCATGGCCTGCGCGTGTCATGCAACGGAACGGCACGCTGCCGCCCATGCGGGCGGATGCGGCGTTATAAGCGTTCCGGTGCGTCAGCGCGAAATGGCGTGCGGCAGGCATCTCAAGGTTCCCCGTATCTTTTTGGTTCTGATGCCGGCCAGTTGCTCCGGCATCTCGGCATTCGCCTTTGTGGCGGTGCCGGTGCCAGGACATAGGCAAGCGGCGCGCCAGCTAACGCGCAACCCTTGTGCCGTAAGGCTTTCCGGGAAGCAGGGGTGAAACGGTGGCAAGCCATCGGCACCGTATGCGGTGATTTCACCGCGCTTCGTTGCCGGCGGGAAACGCAAGCCGCACAGGCCATTTCGGATGAGCCAACTAACGGATGAGGGCCCAGGGCGCGCTGGCGCGCGCCGACTTTCAAACCAAGGCAGGCGCTTCAACCAAAAGCATGATTTGGCAGGTTTGGATGAGAGCGATACATACAGCGCTTGGCTGGGGCATTACGGGGTTCGCCGACTGCGGCGCGAACTGTGCCGCCTGATGGATGAGGAAGCCGTACCAGCGGGCCAGCGTTTCCGGATAGAAACGTCGACGTCTTCCGTGGCGCACCTGGCATGCCTTGCAATACCCGGCCGATTCCTTGCAACCTCCGTATTGGCGCGGCTTGCCGGGCAGGCAGGCCGCATGATTCACGGCTGAAACGTTGCTAACCCCGGCGCCGCCCGGGACGCCTATCCATGCGTTACCGACGCCCGCGCGCCTTGCTTTCCGTTCTGTGCGCGACAAGACTGGGCGAGGAAGAACAGTTGCGCGCCCGCTATGCACATCAAGGTGACGCCGCACAAGACTAGAAAGAAGTTCGGGGGAAGATGTTCGTATCGACAGCCGGTGTGGTTGCACACGCGCACGCCCCCTGATGCAGTTGTTGTGAGCATCGGAGGATCCAGGTCATGTCCAACTATGAAACCCAGCTCCTGTCGTTAGTGGTGCCGTTCCAGAACAACGGCGCGGCGATCGATGCCTTCCTTGCGCGCGTGTTGCCGATCCTGGAATCCCTGCACGCCACGCAGTTCGAGATCGTCTGCATCAACGATGGTAGTACGGACGATACGCTGCCCAGACTTGTCGAAGCCGCGCGCCGTGATGGCAGGATTCGCGTGATCGAGCTGACGCGCTGCTTTGGCAAGGAGGCAGCCCTGACTGCGGGCATGGACGAGGCACTCGGGGACGCCGTGATTCCGTTCGATGCGGACCTGCGTGATCCGCCCGAGCTGATCCCGACGCTGGTCCAGTGCTGGCGACAAGGCGCGGAGGTAGTGCTTGCCCAATGCACGGGCCCCGGTGATGGCTCGTACGTGAAGCGATTGGCCGGAGCCTTTTGCGACTGCTTGCACAACGCACTGTCGGGCGTGAAGATTCCCCGCAATGTCGGTGAATTCCGTCTGATGGATCGTGCGGTGGTGAATGCCCTCAAGCAGCTTCCCGAAACGCACCGTTTCATGAAGGGCCTGTTCACCTGGGTGGGCTTCAGTACCGTGCTCGTGCCGTATCAGCGCGATCGGGGCCGTGAAGGCGCATCGAACGAGCGGGGAGGCGGGCGGTGGAGAGCTGCGCTGGCCGATATCGCGAGCTTTGGTTCGGCTCCGTTGCGTGGCTGGATGTACCTTGGCTCGTGCATCGCGCTGGTTTCGATCTGCTACGGCCTGTCCATCGTCGCACGTAGTGCGATGGGAGACGGGGACGTGCCCAGCCATGCGCCGGTGATTGCGCTGCTGCTGTTTTTCAGCGGAGTGCAGCTGATTGGCCTTGGCCTTGTTGGCCAATATATCGGGCGCATCTATGAGGAATCGAAAGGCAGGCCGATTTACCTGGTCAAGCGCCGATACCATACGCGCCGTCCGCAGCGCCGCGCAGGTGGGGACGGCAAAATCATTTCACTGGTGGCCGGCAAGCGCAGCTGACAGATGACTGTGCAGGGGGCGGCCGCCCAGCGTTGCGGCCGCCTCTTATTGGCAGGGAAGCGTGCCGGGCCCCAAGCTGGTAACGCATGAATGGCACATTGCTGGCGGGGGCTGTCAGCGTTTTTGTGTTCAGGGCAGCTGGGCTCACCGTCAACTTAGCCGGTGAGCCAGCGTTATCTCAACGATGCGGATGGGTGAAGCGTTCCTCATAGAGGATCGCAAACTGGTTCATGGCGGCCTTCCAGTCATGCGTTGAACTGCCCCACTTCCCGGTGATGTTGCGTAGGGCCAGCCACAGGAGCTTGGTCGCCGCCTCATCGCTGGGGAAGTGGCCCCGTGTCTTGATGATCTTGCGCAGTTGGGCGTTGAGGCTCTCGATCGCGTTGGTAACCGGCATGATAGGAACCGGTGCCCCTCGTCCTCACCGAGTAACTTGGTGTATGGGACAGGGGCACCGGGGAGCACTTCGGGTGGGCAGGCCGTTCATATACGTTGAGCTGCGAGCTCGTGTTAGTAGTTGGCCGCGCCTGCGACCCGCCCGGTTGCGCTGCGAGCGCGAATCCGTAGTTGTCGTGCTGTCCCACCGGCTCCCATTTGTGATGTTTCCCATGGGAGACGCCAATGCGAGTGATAGGACTGGATGTATCGCGATCGGTGGCTGAGATTGCCTATCTGGACAACGGCCTGCTACGCGCCGGCGGGCGCGTCGGACTGCGACGCGATGAGCTGCACGCTTTGCTGCCAGGCTAAAGCCTGACGACCACGTGGTACTCGAGGCGACCGGCAATACGATCGCTATTGCGAATGTATTGAGAGGTCATGTTGCCAGAGTCATCGTCGCCAACCCGCTGCAAGTCCGTCTGATTGCGGAAGCGCGCGTGAAGACCGATAAGATCGATGCGGCGATCCTCGCGCAACTCTACGCGAGCGGCTTCCTGCCCGAGGTTTGGATTCCAGACGAGGCTACGCAAGCAATGCGACGGCAGGTGTCGCGCCGAGCCCAGATCGTGCGGCAGCGGACCCGGCTCAAGAATGAGATTCACGCTGTCCTTGCCGCACATCTCATCGAGCGGTGTCCCGCGACAGACCTGTTTGGCAAGAAAGGGCGAGCCTGGCTGAGCCTGCAGCAGCTACCCACGGATGAACGCATCGGGATCGACCAGCGGTTGCACGAGCTGGACCGGCTGGCAGAGAATTTACAGGAGGTCGAGCGCATCCTGGCCCAATCCGCTATTCAGGACGACAGGCTGTGCAAGCTCCTGACCATCACCGGCATCAACACCACCATTGCGATCGGCTTGCTCTCAGCCATCGGCGATATTGCTCGCTTTCGATCGCCGGAGAAACTGGTCAGCTACTTTGGCCTCAATCCTTCGGTCTACCAATCCGGCTTGCAACCAGCAAAGCACGGACACATCAGCAAGCGCGAACGCTCCTACGCGCGTGCCATGCTAGTCGAGGCTGCCTGGGCAGCAGCGCAAACGGCCGGCCCCATTCGTGCCTTCTTCTTGCGCATCCGGGATCATCGTGGTCAGCAGATCGCGGCTGTTGCCACCGCGCGCAAGCTGGCAATAATCGTCTGGCACGTGCTCACGCGTAACGAATCCTTCGCGTGGGATCGCCCAGCGCTGACAGCGCGAAAGACCCGTGAGTTGGAATTGCAGGCATGCCTCCTGCGCGCTGCGGTAGCCGCAAGGGTTCTGCCGCGGCCTACAATCTGAAGTCCGTCCGGGATTTGGAGCGTGCAGTCGGCGAGCAAGCCGAGCAGGCTTACCAACGCCTGTTCTCGCGCTGGAAGCAAGCGCGGCCGCAGGCAAGTGCGGTACGCGCTCCGTGGTCGCCAATACGGACGCCGTAAAGGAGTGGAAGAACGCGGGCGCTTGTCAATTTCATCCGTCGTGTAGATGATCTTGCGAATCGCCGGCGGGAACGCAAAGAATGGGATCACCTGATCCCAGGCGCGACGCCAGGACGCGGCGATCGGAGGGTAGTCCTTACCCCATTGCCCTTGCTCGAAGGCCTCCAGCTCGGCCAACGCAGCCTCCACGCTGGGGGCCGTGTACACAGGCTTGAGCGCCGCCGCCACGGCCCGGCGCTCCTTCCAACTGGCGTACTCCAGGCTGTTCCGGATCAGATGCACGATGCAGGTCTGCAGCGTCGTTTGGGGGAACACCGCGTTCAGAGCCTGTTCCATGCCCTTGAGGCCATCGGTGACCGCGATCAGGATGTCCTGGGTGCCGCGGGTCTTCAGATCATTGAACACCTTCTGGACGAAGTCACCGCCTGGCAGGGCCGTCCGCTGGAGGTGATGTACCCGGTGGTGTTCTTCGACGCGCTGCGGGTCAAGATGCGCGAGGACGGCGTGGTGCGCAACAAGGCCGTCTACCTGGCCTTGGGCGTGCTGCCGGACGGCACCCGCGACATCCTGGGTCTGTGGATCGAGACCACCGAAGGCGCCAAGTTCTGGCGGAATCGCGATCGACCCCGCCAGCAATGTCGAGAGTGATGGTGCGGCTGGCCTGGGCGGCCTCCCGCCTCAACTTCCCTGCACACACACCATCCCCATATCCCCCTTCCTCACCTGCAGCTTGTAATCCCGCATCAGCCGGAACAACGTCACCCGCGAAATCCCCAGTTCCGCCGCCACGTCAATCAGCCGCTCATGATTACGCTGCAGCGCCTCGACGATCGCATGCTGTTCCGCTTCCTCGCGGATCGCCGCCAGCGTCTTCGGCCGTTCTTCCACAGGCGTCGCCAGTTCCAGGTCCGCCGGCTGGATCACGCCGTCCTCGCACATCGCCGCCGCATGCCGGATGCGGTTGATCAGCTCGCGCACGTTGCCGGGCCAGTTGTGCTGCTGGATCGCGCGCAGCGCGGTCGGCGAGAAGCCGCGGATGCGGGCCGGCGATTGCTTGCGCACGCCGTCGAGCACGTGCTCGGCGATCAGCATGATGTCGCTGCCGCGTTCGCGCAGCGGCGGCTGGCGTACCCGCAGCACGCACAGGCGGTGGTAGAGGTCGCCGCGGAAGCGTTCGGCGGCGATGGCGGCGTCGAGGTCGACGTGGGTTGCGGAGATGATGCGCACGTCGACTTCGATGGATTCGGTGCCGCCGAGGCGCTCGATGCGTCCGGTCTCCAGGAAGCGCAGCAGGCTGGTCTGGCTTTCCAGCGGCATGTCGCCGATTTCATCGAGGAACAGCGTGCCGCCCTGTGCCATCTCGATGCGCCCCGGCTTGCGCTTGGTGGCGCCAGTGAAGGCGCCGCGCTCGTAGCCGAACAGTTCCGACATCAGCAGCGTGGGCGGGATGGCGGCACAGTTGACGGCAACGAAGGGCTTTTGCGCGCGTTCGCTGGCATGGTGGATGGCCTGCGCGGCGAGTTCCTTGCCGGTGCCGGACTCGCCCGAGATCAGTACCGGGGTGTCCCAGCGCGAGACCTTCTCGATGCCGCGGAACAGCGTTTGCATGGCGGAACAGGTCCCGATCATGCCGTCCGGGCGCGAGCTGGCCGCCGCGCGCTGCACGGCGGGCCGCATCTGCGCCATGCCCTGCGCATGGCCGAGCGAGTGAGCCAGGTCGGCGGACTCGAACGGGGAGGTGTAGTAGTCGACGAAGTAGAGCCCGAGCAGGCGGCGTGCCGCTTCGCTCAGCGCCTCGCGGCTGGCGACGATGCCGATCCAGCCGAATTGCGGTTGGGCCAGCCACGGTTCGAACGATTCCAGCTCGGCATCGCTGAAGCCGCTGTGCACGTCGAGCAGCGCGGCGGCCGGCTGGGAGGTGTGGGCCAGCGCATGCAGTTCCTGCAGGTTTGACGCGAAACTGAGCTTCCAGCCCCGTTGCGACAGGACCCTGCAGAGCATGGCGTCGTGATGCTGCGACAGGTACAGCAGCGGGCGGTTGGCATACGCGCTCATACGATTTCCCCGGATTTCTTCTTATCAGACGAAACCGGCGGCGGCGGTTGCCACGCACCGGATTCGGTGGCCATAAGGCCTGCGCCGTCGCTGCATCATCGATGCCTCGAACCGGCGTCCTCCCCGAATTCTGTTCTTGCCGTCCCGCCGATGCGCCGCGTAGTCCGCCGCTGCCGCGCCGATGTCGATGGCATCGGTCACGGCAGCGGTGTCTCGCAGCGCCTGCATGGCAGGCCGGTCAGCACCCCATTCTTTCCAGACGCGCCGGCAAGCCGTGCGTCCGCGATCCCGTTTTCGCCGCCCGGTGGTCCGGGCTGGCAGGGTTCTTCCAGGTTGCACGGCCCACGCGCAAGCGCGCGGCCCGTGTCCTGAAAGACCTCCCTCTAATCTTGTCGGCGGCCTCTGCAACGACCCGCCGGTGCGAGCCAGTCCCTGCGGCGTGGCCCAACGCTTACAGCACCAGCCCGACGCCCCGTCCTGGGATACGAGGATCGTTCTGAAACTGACCTTCGGCGAACGCATGCCAGTATGTTTGCCGCTTCCGTTTCAGACTTCCCCTGTGTCGGGCTTCTGTTCGCGGGGACATAAGTGCGACGAACGTGCCAGTGCGGCACAAGTCATTGATTCGAAAAGAGAAACGTAAAAAGTGGGAGTTCCGGCCGCCGCCGTGGCGTGAGAAAACGTTCCGATCCTGATACATCCCCGGCCTGGTTCATGGTGCAATGCAGCATGAGTGAGGTTGTCGACGTCAGGTATACGTCACAGTTTTACGAAATGGAGTGCCGAAAGGTCTACCTGGAGGGATTCGCGGCCATCCGAAAGAGGGGAGGCGGCATTTTGGAGGTTCGGGCGCCATGGCTCCGATGATGCACGCGGCGGCCCGATCGCCGGAGTTGCATTTCCTTTACAACGGGATGAAGCCTTTTTAAGCGGAACCGGTGTGCCAGGCTTCGCCTGGCTCAACCTTTTAGCGCTTTACAGCCGGGCGTAACCGTGCTGGAGGCCTCCTGGGACGGCCGATGACAAGCATTTGCATGGTTTTGCGGATGACGCCGAAGGCCCGGCCTCATCTTTTTGGATGGGTGGCGCGGGAGATTCCTGCGCGCTGGCACGGCTGACAAATCGGTTGCATTGATGAAACTCAGGCGGTTTTCGCGGGAGTCGAAGGTCGCGTTCAGAAACACCGCCCCCGGCGCCGCGATCGCCGGCCAGCCTTTGAATTGCCTGGCGTTATCGAAAATGATTCGTATTGTCAACTTCGACGTACGAAACAATTTCATGATTGAAACTGCTGGCGTTGCCCGCCGACGGTGGCATGCGTTTGCATGGCATCGCCGCGCACCTGCTCCTGAAGCCAGGCGTGGAAGGCATGGATCGCCTTTTCCCGCGGGTTGCCTTCGCGCCAGGTGACCCAGTAGTGCAGGCTGGATGGGATCCGGGTCGAGCCGATCTGCACCAGTTGGCCGCTGGACAAGTAGTCATGCGCCAGCTGCGCGCGCGCGGTGGCAAGGCCCAGTCCGGCCACGGCCGACTGCAGCATCAGCCCCGCATCCTGGAAGATCGGGCCGCGCTCGGGCTCGTCACCCGGCAGGCCGGCAGCTTCCAGCCAGTCGCGCCATGGGCGCAGCGCAAAGCGCAGCATCGGCAGGCGCGGCACGTCGGCCAGCGTGAAGCCGGGGTAGCGCGCCAGCAGCGCCGGGCTGGCTACGGCGATGACGTGGTCCTCGATCAGGTTGTGGCACTCGAAGCCGGGCAGGTCCACGCGCTGGTGCCAGATGCCGACGTCGACGCTGTACGGGTCGGGCGGGCTGATCTCGGCGTGCAGCCGCAAATGCAGGTCCAGCGACGGCACCTGTGCATGCAGGCTGGGCAGCCGCCGGATCAGCCAGGCATTGGCCAGGTCCTCCATCACGCTGACCTGCAGCCGTACCACCGGCGGCGCGGCGCTGTTGCCGGCCTCGCGCAGCGCGCTTTCGATGCTGTCGAGCGCGGCGCGCACCTGTTCGGCCAGCCGCGCGCCAGCGCTGGTCGGCGTCATCTGGCTGCCGCTGCGCTGGAACAGCTTGGTGCCCAGGCTGGCTTCCAGCCCGCGGATATGGTGGCTGATGGCGCTGTGCGTCAGCGCCAGCTCTTCGGCCGCGCGCGAGAAGCTGCGGTGGCGCGTGGCCGCCTCCAGCGCACGCAGCGCTTGCAGTGGGGGCAGGTGGACGGGGCGATGGGCGGGTTTGCCGGGGGATCTGGACATGGCCGTCAAATTCTACTCACAATCGCCGCGGGTATGTTTCGTTGGCCTTGCACCGGAATGGGGACGACAATGCGGGCCATGACGACTACCACTTCATCCGCTTTGTCTTCCGTCCCGGCGCCAACGGAACAAGCCCACGCGCGCTGGCGCGTGCTGGCCGTGTTCTCGCTGGGCTTCCTGGTGTCCTATGTGTTCCGCGGGGTCAACCTGGGCTTCGCGCCGCACCTGACGCGCGAACTGGGGCTCAATGCCGGCGACCTGGGTTTGCTCACCAGCTTCTATTTCCTTGGCTTTGCCTGTGCCCAGCTGCCCGCCGGCATCCTGCTGGACCGTTTCGGCCCGCGCCGCACCGAGGCGACGATGCTGCTGGTGGCCGTTGCCGGCTCGCTGGTGTTCGCGCTGGCGCCGGGCATGGCGGGGCTGGCCGCCGGCCGGCTGCTGATTGGCGTGGGCGTATCGGTGTGCCTTGGCGCCGCCATCCAGGCGCTGTCGATGTGGTTCCCGCTGTCGCGCATGCCGTTGCTCAACGGCGTGGTGATGGCGATCGGCGGGTTCGGCGCGGTGCTGGTCGGCACTCCGCTGTCGTGGCTGCTGTCGCTGACGGACTGGCGCATGGTCAGCGCCGGGCTGGCGGTTGTGTCGCTGGCGATGGCGGCGCTGCTGTGGTTCGTCGTTCCCGACAAGCCGCGCGCCGGCAAGGAAAGCCTGCGCGAGCAGCTGCGCGGCACGCGCCAGATCGTGGTCAGCGAGCGCTTCTGGCGCGTGGTGCCGCTGACGCTGCTGAACCAGGGCGTGTTCCTGGCGGTGCAGACGCTGTGGGTCGGTGCCTTCCTGCGCGATGTGCCGGGCTTCGATCCGGCCACCAGTGCGCGGCTGGTCTCGGTGATCGGCTTTGCAATGATGGCGGGCTGCGTCGGTTCGGGCTGGGCGGCGCGCCACCTGGAGCGCATCGGCGTCAGCCTTTATGCGTTTGCCGGCATCGGCATGACCGGCTTTATCGTGGTGCAGGCGTTGCTGATGGCGCAGGTGCCGCTGCCGCCCGTGCTGCTGTGGGCCGCCTACGGCGTGTTCGGCTCCAGCGGCATCCTGACCTACGCGGTGCTGGCGCGCAGCTTCCCCGACGCCCTGATCGGGCGGGCCACCACGGCGCTGACGCTGACGGTGTTCCTGTCGACCTTTGCGTGCCAGGTCGGTGTGGGATTTGTTCTGGACCTGTGGCCGTCCAGCGGCGGTCACTACCCGAAGGCGGCGCACATGACGGCGTGGGGGGGGCTGGTGGTCCTGCAGGTGCTGGCGGCGGTGTGGTACCTGATGGGCGCGCGGCGCGCGCCGGTGGCTGCTGGTTTTCGCTGAAACCTTCGCGGGTGAACACACTGATCAGTAAATGCCTGGAACGGCGCGAAAACGGACTTTCTCGCGATACTGCCGATATTCGGGATCGTTGGACAGTAGCGCCTCTTCCCGGTTGATCCGCACAGCCTGAAGCGCATACAGGCCGGTGTAGACTAACAAATTCTGCAGGCCGAAGTTTGTGAGCAGGAAGCCCACATCAGCGATGAGGTAGCCAAGGTAGATCGGGTGCCGCACGAACCGGTAAGCCCCGTGCGATACGATCCCGCGGTTGGCAGGCAGTATCCCGAACGAGAAGCGCAGCGTCAGCTTGGCGTAGATCTGCCATGAAATCCCGACAAGCTGCAGGCACGCGCCCACTATTTCCGGCGCCAGGTGTTGCCCAGGTGCCAGCTTGATGCCAAGGAAATAGTAAGAAGCCCCCAACGAGCACAGGACGGTGATCGGATTCCAGTCCCGCTTTTTCGGCACCCGGACGAAGAGGGACAGGCCGATCGTCAGGCAGCTTGCAATCACCAGCAACAGCAGAGTGACGCGTGATGGATCGGCCAGCCACTGCCGTATCGCCGAATAGGCGAATAGGCACAGCATGAGGGCGGTGGAACATCTGAGTATCACCTCCAGCAGTACTTCCCGAAGGTTCAACTTGGCTGCCGCGTTGGGCCGATCGTTTGCCGCCAGGATTTCTGACATGGTTTCCCCCGTCTATCCAGCGGAATCTTCGCCCCGCCGTGATGCTTGCTTGTCCACCAAGCGTAATGGCATGGCCCCGGGTCGCCATATCGGGCAAAAGGATGTTTCACCCGTGAACGCTTGCGCAGGGGAATCCGCTAGATCACGATCGGCCGGTCGTCCAGCTCATTGGGGTTGTGCCCCCCATCCGACGGGAAATGGCTGGCCAGCAGCTCATGGATGCGCGCCACCGTCACCAGCACCGGCGTCACCGACAGGTCCTGCTTCAGCCCGTGCGCCAGTTCGTCGCACAGTTCGCGCCAGACCGCCGGCCCTACGCTGGCGTCGATGCCGCGGTCGGCCAGCAGCTCGACGGCGTGGTCGGCCAGGTTGATATAGAGCAGCACGCCGGTATGGTCGGCGGTATTCCAGACTTCAAGCGCGCCGAACAGGAAGCGGGCGCGCTCGCGCGGGGTCACGCCGGCCCAGGCGTGGCCCAGCGGCAGGCTGGCCTCGATGACCACGCGGATCTCGCCGCGATGGCGTGACTCGCCGGCATGCACGGCCGCATGGAGCTGCTGCTGGGCCTCGGCCGGGAAGTGCTTGCGGGCGGTGCCGGCGGTGGTGGCGAAATGATGCAGGGCACGTCGGAGATGGGGCATGGTCGTCGCTCCTCCTTGTGTCACCAGTTGCCGGACGCGCCGCCGCCATCGAAGCCGCCGCCGCCTCCGCCGCTGAAGCCTCCACCGCCGCCGCCACCGCCGCCGAAACCTCCTCCGAAGCCGCCGCCGCGCCGTCCCCAGTCCTGCCCCATGCCGTAGCCGCCCAGCCCGCCCAGCCCGCCGGCGATCACGTCACGGCCACGCCGGGTGGTGACGATCTGCGGCCCGCGCGAGCGCCGCATGGCGCCGATAAAGAAAAACAGGATAATCGCCAGCGGGAACAGCACCGGCAGCCAGTCCGCCAGCGCCGAGGATTGCTGCGCCTTGCGCGGCTGCGGCCCGGCCAGGCCTTCCTTGTCGATGGTGGCCTGGATGGCGGAGATGCCGGCCGCCAGCCCGCCATAGAAATCGTTCTGGCGGAAATGCGGCGCCATCACGTCCTGCAGGATGCGCTTGGACATGGCATCGGTCAGCGACCCCTGCACGCCGCGGCCGACCTCCAGCCGCATCTTGCGCAGCCCGGGCGGGTTGTCCTTGGCGATCAGCACGATCACGCCGTCGTCGATGCCCTTGCGCCCGGCGCGCCAGGCGTCGGCCACGCGGATGCTGTAGGCGTCGATGGGCTCGGGCTCGGTGGTCGGTACCATCAGCACGAAGATCTGGCTGCCGCGCTGCTGCTCGTATTCGGCGAGTACGTTTTCCAGCGCGGTGCGCTGCTGCGAGCTGAGCGTGCCGGTCAGGTCGGTGACGCGCTGGGTCAGCGGCGGCACCGGCACGAAGCCGTCGGCCGCCAGCGCCGGCGCGCACAGCCATGCCGCCAGCCACAGCAGCAGCGCGGCCAGGCCGGTGCGCCAGGAGGACGGCTGCTGCGAGCGGCCGGTGGTCAGGCCCATGGCCGCCGCCTCAGAACTTGACTGCCGGCGGCGTCGAGATGGCCTTCTCGTTGTCCACCGTGAACGACGGCTTGACCGGGTACTTGAAGATCATCGCGGTCAGGTTGGTGGGGAAGCTGCGCGCCAGGACGTTGAAGTCCTGGACCGCGGCGATGTAGCGCTGGCGCGCCACGGTGATGCGGTTCTCGGTGCCTTCCAGCTGCGACTGCAGGTCGCGGAAGGAGGCGTCGGCCTTCAGTTGAGGGTAGTTCTCGGACACCGCCAGCAGGCGCGACAGCGCGCTGGACAGTTCGCCCTGCGCCTGCTGGAAGCGCTTGAACGCTTCCGGGTCGTTCAGGGTCTCGGGCGAGACCTGGATGCTGGTCGCGGCCGCGCGCGCCTTGGTCACCGCTTCGAGCGTCTCGCGCTCGTGCGTGGCGTAGCCCTTGACGGTGTTGACCAGGTTGGGGATCAGGTCGGCACGGCGCTGGTACTGGTTGATGACCTCGCCCCAGGCCGCCTTGACCGCCTCGTCCTTGGCCTGGAAGTCGTTGTAGCCGCAGGCGGTCAGCAGGCTGGCCATGGCCGCCAGCAGCAGCCAGCGCAGCACGGACAGCGGCGAGCGCAGCTGCGAGGACAGGGAGGAAGAGGCGCGCATCGTGGGACTCCGCAGGTTAGGCATGGCAGGCATGGCCTGGCGAGTCCCAAGTGTAGCGCACCGCCCATCTGCCAGGCGACGGCCCAGGCGACGCCCCGGCACGTCGCCCGCCGGCATGGCCTCAGGCCGCCGCGAACGCCTTGCGCGCGGCATCGAAGGTGGCGCCCAGGATGGCGTCGTCGTGCTGCGCCGAGACAAAGCCGGCCTCGAACGCCGACGGCGCCAGGTAGACGCCGTTGTCCAGCATGGCATGGAAGAAGCGATTGAAGCGCGCGGTGTCGCTCTTGGTCACCTCGGCGAAGCTGCCCGGCACGTCTTCGCGGAAATACAGGCCGAACATGCCGCCGATGGCGTCCGCGGCGAACGGCACGCCGGCTGCCTGCGCGGCTTCGGCCAGGCCGTCGGCCAGCTTGCGGGTCTGCGCGGCCAGCCGGTCGTAGAAGCCGGGCGCCTGGATCAGCTTCAGCGTGGTCAGGCCGGCGGCCACCGCCAGCGGATTGCCCGACAGCGTGCCGGCCTGGTAGACGCCGCCCAGCGGCGCCAGCTTGGCCATGATGTCGCGCCGCCCGCCGAAGGCTGCCGCCGGCATGCCGCCGCCGATCACCTTGCCCAGGCAGGTCATGTCCGGGCGGATGCCGTAGTGGGCCTGGGCGCCGCCCAGCGCCACGCGGAAGCCGGTCATCACTTCGTCGAAGATCAGCACCGCGCCGTCGCGGCTGCACAGTTCGCGCATAGCCTTCAGGAAGGCGTCGCTGGCGCGCACCAGGTTCATGTTGCCGGCCACCGGCTCGACGATCACCGCGGCGATCTCGCCGGCGTGCTTGGCGAAGGCCTGCTCCAGCTGCTCGACGTTGTTGTACTCCAGCACCATGGTGTGGCGCGTGACGTCGGCCGGCACGCCAGCCGAGGAGGGGGCGTTCTGCGTGGTGTCGGCAAAGGTCAGCAGGCCCGAGCCGGCCTTGACCAGCAGGCTGTCGGCATGGCCGTGGTAGCAGCCCTCGAACTTGATGATCAGGTCGCGGCCGGTAAACCCGCGCGCCAGCCGCAGCGCGCTCATGGTCGCCTCGGTGCCGGAAGACACCAGCCGCACCTGCTCGATCGACGGCACCAGCTTGCAGATTTCCTCGGCCATGGCGATCTCGGCCTCGGTCGGGGCGCCGAACGAGAAGCTGTGGGCCGCGGTCTCCTGCACCGCGCGCACCACCTCGGGGTGGGCGTGGCCGACGATCATCGGACCCCAGGAGCCGATGTAGTCGATATAGCGCTGGCCATCGGCATCCCACATATAGGCTCCTTCGGCGCGCGTGATGAAGCGCGGCGTGCCGCCCACCGAGCGGAAGGCACGCACGGGGGAGTTGACGCCGCCAGGAATGGTCTGCTGGGCGCGGTCGAAGAGCTGCTGGTTACGGGACATGGCGTTGAGTGGGATCAAGGACTGCTGGGAACGTGGCGGCGCGGCCGGCGTCTCGTCGACATGCAGGCAATACCGTGGAATGTCACGGCAATTGACTGCCAATCCGGCGCTAACATGCGCGAACACGGCGGAACTGGCACGATTCTGGCGGTCGCCGGCTGGCGCGGGCGGCACGGTTTCGGTACCATCTGCGCTGGATTTTAATGGAGAGTGGCCAGAGCCTGTTATGGAATACAAGACTTGGATGTGCCTGATCTGCGGCTGGATCTACGACGAAGCCGCAGGCGCGCCGGAAGACGGCATCGCCCCCGGTACCCGGTGGGAAGACGTGCCCATCAACTGGACCTGCCCGGAATGCGGTGCGCGCAAGGAAGATTTCGAGATGGTGGCCATCTGACGCTGGCAGCCGCCCGGCACGACGCCAGCTTGTGCGCCATCGAAGCTTCATAGAAAGCCGCCACACTGGCCACGCGCGTCGCGCCGATACGACAGAACGCCGTCAAGGGCCCGCCGCTCCGGATTGACGGCCCCCCGGCGTCTTGTCACACTCTGTTGCAAATTATGTGGCCGTCCATCCGCCATTGGTGGGGAAGACGGCAGGCAGGTGCGGGTTCCACGCACCGCCACTGCCGGGTCTGGCCCGGCCTTGAAGGGAAGCAGAATCATTTTTCGGGGGTCCGTCGGGGCGCGCATGGGTCGCGCTGCTCCGCACGGGTGTTCTCTAGTGCTTGCCGGCGCGCCGCAGGGCGTGGCCGGTCGCGGGAACAACATGCGGGTCGCTCATACAGAAGAAAACCAGCGGGTCAATGCCGCCGGCGCCAGCATTGCGGCGCCTGGCGTACCAATGCCGGACACCCAGGCGCACGCGCGCCGCAAGGTGCTGGTCATCGACGATTCCAGCACCATCCGCCGCACGGCGGAAATCTTCCTGTCGCAGGCGGGATACCAGGTCATGCTGGCCGAGGACGGCTTCGAGGCGCTGGCCAAGGTCGGCGAGCTGCATCCGGACCTGGTTTTCTGCGACATCCTGATGCCCCGGCTGGACGGATACCAGACCTGCTCCCTGATCAAGAAAAGCCCGCGCTTCCACGCCATCCCCGTGATCATGCTGTCGTCGCGCGACGGCGTGTTCGACCGCTCGCGCGGCCGGCTGGTGGGGGCGCATGACCATCTAGCCAAGCCGTTCACCCGCGAGGCGTTGCTGCAGGCCGTGCAGGCCTGCCTGCCGGTCCGCGCCGACGTGGCGGAAAAGGCCTTGCCGGCATGCTGACGGCGTGAACGAACCGAAGGAAACCTCATGACTGCCATCAACAAGATCCTGATCGTCGACGACTCTCCGACCGAAGCGCTGTTCATGTCCGACCTGCTCGGCAAGCGCGGCTTCAAGGTCTCGGTCGCCGGCAACAGCGACCAGGCCTTCGCGCGCCTGGAATCGGAAAGCTTCGACCTGATCCTCATGGACGTGGTGATGCCCGGCCAGAACGGCTACCAGGCGACCCGCGCGATCAAGCGCGACGACCGCTTCAAGGACATCCCCGTGATCATGTGCACCAGCAAGGGCCTGGACACCGACCGCATCTGGGGCATGCGCCAGGGCGCGTCGGACTACATCGTCAAGCCGGTCGACGGCGAGGAACTGCTGGGCAAGATCGCCGCGCTGGCGCACTGAGCCGCCAGCGCCGGCCGTACGGGATGCCACCACCAGTACCGGGGACCGCCACATGAACGCGCCACGCCAAGACCTACGCGCCCGCCACACCCGCCTGCAGGACTACCAGGCCATGCTGGCCCGGCGCCTGCGCGAGGCGCGCACCCTGCCCGCCGCAGACAGCTACCTGGCGCTGCAGATCGGCGCGCGCCACTGGCTGCTGCCGCTGGCGGAGACCGGCGAGGTGCTCGACATGCGCCCGCCCAGCCGCGTGCCGCTGACGCAGCCGTGGTACAGCGGCCTGGTCAATGCGCGCGGCAGCCTGCTTGGCGTGATCGATTTCAGCCTGTTCTGCGGCGGCGCGCCCACGCCGGTGCAGCCCGGCAGCAAGCTGGTGGTGCTGTCGCGCCAGGTGGAGCGCGCCTGCGCGATCCTGGCCACGCGCGTGGCCGGCTTGCGCCATGCCACGGAACTGGGGCTGCCGCACGAGGAGGCGGCGCAGGGACTGGATGAGGTGCCGGCCTGGGAGGGCCAGCGCTTTGCCGACCGCGACGGGCGCGACTGGCAGGTGCTCAACGTGCGCGCGCTGCTGGACGCGCCGGCGTTCCTGCAGGTGGGCCGCAGCGCGGCCTGAGGCGCGCAGCGCCGCGAGCAGGCAAGAAACAAGCGCTGGCCCCGGCCTGGCGCACCCGGCACGAGCCGCCGGGCACAACAACGAATAGAACGGAAGAGGGTGCCATGGGTTTCAAGAAATTCAGCCTGGGCCGGCGTACGCCGGCAGCCGACGCCGCCGCCGCCCTTGGCGGCGGGCCGGACATGGCCTATGCCGGCGGCCGGGAAGCCGCGCCCGCGGAACCTGCATCTGCCACACCTGCCGCGTCGGCCGCACCCGCCGGGCTTGGCGCCACGCCGCTGGAGCACGTGTCGGCGTGGATGGGCCGCATGCCGTTCTCGTCGCAGCAGCGGGTGCTGACCGTGGGCGTGGTGGTGTCGCTGGTGGCGCTGCTGGGCTCGGTGTACCTGGATAACCGCATCGCCAACAATGCCGCGGCGCAGATCGAGATCGCCGGCGACATGCTGATGCACTCGCAGCGCCTGGGCAAGGCGGTGCCGGTGGCGCTGCTGGGCAATGCGCAGGCCTTTACGCAGCTGCGCGAGTCCAAGGAGACGCTGGCGAAGGACCTGAAGGCGCTGCAGGACGGCAGCGACGAGAAACACGTGCGCGCCACCACGGGCGATGCCGCGCCGCTGCTGGAAACCGCGATGACGTCGTGGAAGCGCTCGGAGAAGAGCGCGGCCGACGTGCTGGCCCAGCGGCCTGTGCTGACAACGATCGGCCAGACCCTGCAGGTCTTCAACGCGTCGAACCCCGAACTGCTGGAAGCCGCCGAGCAGGTGGCCGCGATCAAGCTGCAGTCCGGCGCCAATGCGCGCGAGGTGGCGGCGTCCGCGCAGCTGGTGATGCTGACGCAGCGCCTGGGCAAGAACCTGAACGAGTTCCTGGCCGGCGAAGGCGTCAACCCCGAGACCGCGTTCCTGCTCGGCAAGGACACCAACACCTTCCGCGAGACGCTCGACGGCCTGATGAACGGCAGCGAAGCGCTGCGCCTGAATGCCGCCACCGACGAAGAGACGCGCGGCTACCTGAAGCAGCTGTCGCAGCGTTTCGACGCGGTGCAGAAGACCACCCAGACCATTCTGCAGAACCTGCCCGGCCTGATCGCCGCCAAGCGCGCGCAGCAGCAGATCTTCAACGACAACGAGGCGCTGCGCGGCGAGCTGTCGGCCTTGCAGCGCGCCTATGCGGAGTCGGCGCGCATGCGCCCGGTGACGCTGGGCGCGACCGTGGTGTCGGCGTTGCTGACGCTGCTGTGCCTGGTCGGCCTGGCCGCGCTGTACCTGCGCGATTCGCGCATGCGCGCCCTCGAAGCCGAGGCGCGCGAACGCGAGGCCGAAGCGCGCCGCCTCGATGAAAAGCGCAACAACGACAACACCCAGAAGGCCATTCTGCAACTGATGAACGAGCTGCAGGATATCGCCGACGGCGACCTGACGCGGCAGGCCACGGTGACCGAGGACATCACCGGTGCCATCGCCGACTCGGTCAACTACACCGTGGAAGAACTGCGCGAGCTGGTCGGCCGGGTGCAGCAGACCGCGGGCGAGGTGACGCAGGCGTCGGGGCAGGTGCAGGCCACCTCGACCCAGCTGCTGTCGACCACCGAGGAGCAGTCGCGCCAGATCCGCCAGACCGGCGAATCGGTGGTGGAGATGGCCGACCGCATCACGCAGGTGTCGCGCGGCGCGGCCGAGTCGGCCAATGTGGCGCGCGCCTCGCTGACCGCGGCCGAGCAGGGCCAGCAGGCGGTGCAGAACGCCATCTCCGGCATGAACGACATCCGCGAGCAGATTCAGGAAACCTCCAAGCGGATCAAGCGCCTGGGCGAATCGTCGCAGGAGATCGGTGAAATCGTCGAGCTGATTTCCGACATTACCGAGCAGACCAACGTGCTGGCACTGAACGCCGCCATCCAGGCCGCCTCGGCCGGCGAAGCCGGGCGCGGCTTCTCGGTGGTGGCCGAGGAAGTGCAGCGGCTGGCCGAACGCTCCGGCGAGGCCACCAAGCAGATCGGCGCGCTGATCCGCACCATTCAGACCGATACCCAGGACGCCGTGCACGCCATGGAGCGCAGCACGCAGGGCGTGGTCGAAGGCGCGCGCCTGTCGGACAACGCCGGCGCGGCGCTGGTCGAGATCGGCCGCGTGTCGCGCCAGCTGGCGGAGCTGATCGAGCAGATCTCGCAGTCCACCTCGCACGAGGCCGACCTTGCCACCACGGTGGCGCGCCATATCGAACGCATCCTGCAGGTTACCGAGCAGACCACCAGCGGCACGCGCCAGACCGCGCAATCCGTGCGCCAGCTGACGCTGCTGTCCGAGGAACTGCGCAACTCGGTGTCGCGCTTCAAGATCGCCTGAGTGGCCGGATGACGCCTGCGACTGCTTCCGCGCAGCGCGGCAACTGCCGCCACGCCTGCCAACAAGCCAACCCAGCGCCTGCCTGCCGCCGCGGCGGGCCGCCCGCGGCCGCCCTGGCGGCGCCGCACTGGAAGCCGTCATGTCCATGAATTTTCCCCTCCCGAGCGAAGCGGCCGATGCCAACGCATCGCTGCCGGCGCCCGCCATGCCCGAACCGGAAGCGGCGCCGCTGCCCGCATCGGCCACCACTGCCGCGCCGGCCGACGCCGGCGGCGCGGCGCGCGACCTGTCCGGGTTGGCGTGGCTCGCGCCGAGCCTGCGCGGCGCGCTCGAAGACGCGGCCGCGGAGCTGGGCCACTACGTCGATGAAATCCGCCAGGCGCCCGAGGCGCTGGGCGCGCGCGATACCACCTCGCTGCGGCTCGCCGGCCAGCACCTGCACCAGGCGGCCGGGGCGGTGCATATCGTCGGACTGCGCGGCACCGATCCGTACTGCCAGGCGCTGCGGCGCCTGCTCGAGGCCATCGATGCCGGCCAGCTTGCCGCCGATGCGCAGGCGCTGGCGGTGTTCCGCGCCGGCGTGCAGGCACTGGCCGAATATGTCGACGACCTGATGGCCGGCGACGACGAGGCCCCGCTGCGGCTGTTCCAGCCCTACGCCGGCGTGCTGGCGCAACTGCGCGAGGAGCGCGTGCATCCGGCCGACCTGTGGCTCGACGAGCTGCAGATGCTGCCCGGCATGCTGCTGCCGGCGCGCAGCCCCGCCGCCATCACGCGCGCGCGCCAGCAGTTCGAGGCCACGCTGCTGAAGGCCATGCGCCTGCCCGCCGCGTGCCAGGACCCGGCCCTGCTGCGCGAGGCCTGGCTGCCACTGCATGCGGCGCTGGATGAAGTGCGCGCCAACGAGCAGGAGCCGCGCCGCGCCGCCGACCACCCGGACCGCGACGTGTGGCATGTGCTGGGGCTGGTGTTCCGCGCGCTTGCATATGGACTGCTGCCGTCCGACCTGCTGGCCAAGCGCTTTGCCGGGCGTGCCAACCTGCTGCTGCGCCAGTACCAGCAAGGGCATGTGCGCGTGCCGCAGGCGCTGCTGAACGATGCCGTGTTCCTGCTGGTGTGCACGGGGCTGGCGAAAACGGCTGCCGCAGACGCGGTCCAGGCCGATGGCGCGGCTGCCGCGCGCAGCGTCATCGCCCGTACGCTGGCGGCCTTCCGGCTCGACGCCGCGCACGCGGTGGCCGATGCCGACTTCCGGCTGCGCTACTACGGCTGGCTCGACCCGATCGATACGCGCAACCTGCAGCAGGCCGCCGCGGGGCTGGAGCAGGCCGCTGCCGGCGACCAGGCCGGCTGGGAAACCGCGCTGGCGGCGCTCGCCGAAGCCGCGCAGCCGCTGGGACAGCCGCCGCTGCAGCGCTGCCTGTCGCAGGCGGCGGTGTCGGCCGCGGGGCCCGACTGGGAGCGTAGCCGTGCCGCAGCGCTGGGCGCCACCGGCATCGCGTTGTTCCTGGCGCGTGCGCTCGCCTTGCCGTGGCGCGTGCACGGACAATCCGCCCATCCCGCCGCGGCGCGCTTTGCCGCGCAGTGCGAGGCACTGGCCGACTGCCTGCACCAGTCGCTGTCGGATCCCGCCGTGGGCGCGCCGGCGTGGCTGGCCAGCATGGTCGACGATGCGCGCGCGCAGGCGCTGCGCGGCGAGGCCGTGGCGCAGCTGCGCGCGCACCTCGACAGCGGCGAATCGTGGCTGGACAGCTATGACCGCAACGCCGCGCGTGCCGACGGCGCCGGCCACCTGCGCGATGCGCGCCAGGCGTTCGCGGCGCTGGGCAACACGCTGGAGCGGCTGCAGGCGTCGCCGGCGCTACCGGCCGCGCTGACCGGCGACGCGGGCAGGGCCATGGCTGCGGTGCAGGCTGTCAATGAGCGGCTGGCCGCGGTTGGCGATGCCTCCCACGCTTCCGATGCCGCCTTGCGCACCGAACTGCTCGCCGCCGTGGCGGCAGAGCTGGGCACCGTCCATGCCTTTGCCGATGCGCTTGAATTCGGCCGCGCCCGCCGTCAAGACATCCCCGCCGAAGTCGCAGCCGCCGATGACGGGCGCGCTTTCCAGCATCCGCTCGCTGCCGCGCGCGACGCCGCGGCCGAAGCGCTGCACGCCGGCCCCATGCCCGACGCACCGCAGGTGCAGCGGCTGCGTGCCGCGCTGCAGGCACTGGCAGACCAGGCCGCGATCGACGACAATGCGCCGCTGCGGCGCCGCGCCGCCGATGCCACCACCCAATGCAATGCCTGGCTGGCTGGCAGCGACGATGCCGCCGGCCGCCTGATGCTGGCGCTGGCAGATGCCGCGGGCGAACCCGAACCCGCGCCCCTGCCTGCCGCTGCCGCAGAGCCGGCCCTGCCCGCCGCCGGCGACAGCGCGGCGGTCGATGCCGAGCTGCTCGACATCTTCCTGAACGAAGCCGACGAGGTACTGGGCGGTATTGCCGGCGACCTCAACGCAGGTGTCGATGCCTTGGGCGATGCCGACACGCTCAGCCGCGTGCGGCGCGCCTTCCATACGCTCAAGGGCTCGAGCCGCATGGTCGGGCTGCATCGCTACGGCGAAGCCGCCTGGGCGGTGGAGCAGGTGATGAACCTGTGGATCGCCGAGGCGCGCGCGCCGGCGCCGGCGCTGCTGTCGCTGCTGCGCCGCGCGCACGCCGAGCTCTCGGTGTGGGTGGCACAGCTGCACCGCGATGCAGCTGCGGCGCACGACATCGCGCCGCTGGTGGCGACCGCCGAGGCGGTGCGCGACGGCGGCCTGGCGACGGCCGACGAGGCGGTGCCAGCCGAGCCCTCCATCCCCGAAGGAGCTCCGCGCGCAGCGTCCGCGGACGACAGCCAGCCGGGCGCGGCGGCACCGCAGGACACGCCCGCCGACGACGACAACGTCATTCCGTTCCGCCTGGCCGGCGGCTTGTCCAGCGACGAGGACAACTACAAGGTCATCGGCCCGGTGCGCATCGGCCTGGCGCTCTACAACGTCTACCTGCAAGAGGCCGACGACCTGCTGCGCCAGTTCGCCACCGATGTCTCCGAATGGCGCCACGAGGACCATCCGTGCCCGAGCGAACTGGCGCTGCGCGTGGCGCACACGCTGCAGGGCAGTGCCTCGACCGTGGGGCTGGAGCCGGTGCGCGAGATCGCCGAAGCGCTGGAAGGACTGCTGCTGCAGCTGGGCTCGCACCCGGTGGCGATGCATCCGGGCGACTTCCGCCTGCTGGAGCAGGCGGTTGAACGGCTGCGCGGCATGCTGCACCAGTTTGCCGCCGGCGTGTGGCCGCAAGCCGACGCCGGCCTGCGCCGCAGCCTGGTGGAATTCGGCGAACGCGCCTTGCTGCGCCCGCGCGTGGCCGTGCCCGCAGCGTCCGCGCCGGTGGATGACATGGCGCAGCTTTATGGCCAGCCGCCGCACGGGGACGACGAAGTGCCGCTGGTGGCTGAGCCCGCGCCTGCGCCGGCCCAGCCCGCGCCGCCTGCGCAGCATGATGCCGTGGTGATCGCGCTGCCGACTTCGCACCGGCCGCCGGTCGCGGTGGCGGCCGGCGACGCTGCGGCCCGCGCGTCTGACGCCGCGCCTGACCCGGCGCTGGTCCAGATATTCCTCGAGGAAGCCCAGGGCACGCTGCCCGAACTCGGCAAGCTGGTGCGCACCTGGGAAGCGGCGCCGGCGGACACGCGCCACGGCGGACTGGTGCTGCGCGCGTTGCATACGCTCAAGGGCAGTGCGCGCATGGCGGGCGCGATGGCGCTGGGCCAGGCCGCGCACGAGATGGAGACGCTGCTCGATGCCAGCCTGCGCGCGCAGGCCGGGCAGGGCGCCGGGCCGCAGCTGTTCGCGCGCCTCTACGCCTGGTACGACCGCATCCTCGCGCACGCCGAAGCGCTGCAGGCCGGACGCCTGCTGCCCGTCGACGACCCCGATGTGATCAACGGCCTCAGCGTGTCGCCGCAGGATGAGGCGGAACCCGCTGCCGAAGCGCACCCTGAAGCGGCCCTGGATCCTGCCGCCGACGTTGCCGGTGCGGGCTCCATGCTGCCGGTCATGCCCGGGCCCGCGGACGTGATGGTGCCGATGCCGCCCACCGGGCCCACGCCGGCCGCCGAGCCGCAGCGTGCGCTGGTGCGCGTGCAGGCGCGCGCGCTCGATACGCTGATCAACGAGGCGGGTGAAGTCGGCGCGACGCGCGCGCGGCTCGACAGCGAACTCGACGCGATGCGCACCTACCTGGGCGAACTCAACGACAACGTGGCGCGCCTGCGCGGCCAGTTGCGCGAGATCGAGATCCAGGCCGAATCGCAGATGGCGTCGCGCATCGCCGACGCGCAGCACAAGCAGGAGTTCGACCCGCTCGAGTTCGACCGCTTCACCCGCTTCCAGGAACTGACGCGGATGATGGCCGAATCGGTCAACGACGTGGCCACCGTCGAGCAGAACCTGCAGCGCGGCTTCGACCGCGCCGCCGGCGACCTGGCCGCACAGGCGCGGCTGACGCGCGGGCTGCAGCGCAGCCTGATGCAGGCGCGCATGGTGCAGTTCGACGCGCTGGCCGAGCGCCTGTACCGCGTGGCGCGCCAGGCCGCCGCGGAGACCGGCAAGGAAGTGCGGCTGCTGATCAAGGGCGGCACGGTGGAGATCGACCGCTCCGTGCTGGACCGCATGGCCGGCCCGATCGAACACCTGATCCGCAACGCGGTGGTGCACGGGATCGAGCCCGCGCCGCAACGCCGCGCCGCCGCCAAGCCCGCCACGGGCGCGCTGACGCTCGAGGTGCAGCAGGAAGGCAACGAAGTGGTGCTGCACTTCGTCGACGACGGCAACGGGCTGGACCTGGCGCGCATCCGTGCGCGCGCGGTCGAGCGCCGCCTGCTCGCGCCGGACGACGACGCCGGCGAGGCACGCCTGACCGAGATGATCTTCACCCCCGGCTTTTCCACGGCGGACACGGTTTCCGAGCTGGCCGGGCGCGGCGTCGGCATGGACGTGGTGCGCGCCGAGACCGTGGCGCTGGGCGGCCGCATCACGCTGGCCTCGAAGGCCGGGCAGGGCACCACCTTCACCGTGCACCTGCCGCTGACCACGGCCATCACGCAGGTGCTGGTGTTCTCGCTGGGCGCGCGGCGCTATGCCGTACCCAGCGGCATGATCGACCAGGTGCAGCAGCTGCGCGCGCCGGCGCTGGTGGAGGCCTACAACCAGGGACGCTTCGCCGTGGCCGGCGCCGAGGTGCCGTTCTTCTATTTCGGCGCGCTGCTGGAAGAGGGCAACGGCGTGGCAGCCGGCCGCAAGTACTCGCCGGTGGTGCTGGTGCGCAGCGGCGCCGAACGTGTCGCCGTGCACGTGGACGAGGTGGTCGGCAACCGCGAAGTGGTGGTCAAGCACATCGGGCCGCAGCTGGCGCGGCTGGAAGGCATTGCCGGCGCGACCACGCTCGGCGACGGCGAGATCGTGCTGATCTACAACCCGGTGGTGCTGGCGCAGCGGCTGCTGCGCGAGCGCGGCCAGCCCGCGCCGCAGCAGGTGGTTCCCGCGGAGTCCGCGCCGGAGTTGGCGCCGCAGTTGGCGCAACCGGTGGCCGGGCCGCTGGGCGCGGTCGCCGAACTGGCCGGCGACGGCAGCGCCGCGCCGGTGCGGGGCCTGGCGCTGCAGCCCACGGTGATGGTGGTTGACGATTCGCTGACCGTGCGCAAGGCGACCCAGCGTCTGCTCGGCCGCGCCGGCTACCAGGTGGTGCTGGCGCGCGACGGCGTGGATGCGCTCAAGCAGCTGCAGGACGTGATGCCGGATGCGATGCTGGTGGACATCGAGATGCCGAACATGGACGGCTTTGACCTGACCCGTAACGTGCGGTCCGACTCGCGTACCGCGCACATGCCGCTGGTGATGATCACCTCGCGCACGGCGGACAAGCATCGCCGCTATGCGGAGGAGATCGGCGTCAACGTCTACCTCGGCAAGCCGTATAACGAAGACCACCTGCTGGCCACGCTGCAGCGCCTGCTGGGCGCGCGCGCTGCGGGGACGGCGGCATCGGTGGCGCAGATGCTGGGCGAGGGGCCGCCCGCCTGAGTGTTTGCTCCCTTCTCCCGCTTGCGGGAGAGGGAGACCACCGTCAGTTTGCGTAAGGCATTCGGCAAAAAGCATCCCGCCAAAAGAAAAAGCGCGGCATCGCAAGACGCCGCGCTGTTCCTCTCCTCCAACAACGCCGCGTCGCGGCGCTGCCACCCTGAAACCTACCAGCGCATCTGGTTGTTGCGCCCGCCGGTGCTCACCGTGGCCGTCTTGGTACGGCCCTGGTAAGTCGCCCGCACGCTGTACGTGCCGCTCGGCGCCCTCAGCAGGCAGCGCGGCCCGTCGGCGACAAAGCTCGCCACTTCCTTGTTGCCGCGCATCAGCTTCACGTCGACATCGGACAGGTACTCGCCGCGATCGCCCTGGGTAAACAGCAGGCTCATGTTGAAGTTGCGTGCCAGCCGTTGCAGCGCGACCTGCTCGTCCTCGGCGACGCCGCCGCAGATATAGGTCACCGGTCCCGCGGTACGCTGCACCATGGCGTCCCGTGGCGGCGGAGGCGGCGGCGTGGTCAGCGGCGGGCGTGGCTGGGCCGCGGTCGGCGGCGGAGCGGGCACGGCAGGTGCGGCGCCGCCCGGTGCCGGTGCCGGCGAGGCCGTTGGCGGCGGGGCTGCAGTACCCGGTGCCGGTGCCGGCGGCGCAGGCTGGGCCACTGGCGGCGGCATGGTGGTGGGCTGCTGCGTCGCGGGCGGGCTCACGCCCGGCGTTGGCGCGATGGCACCAGCCGGGGCAGGGGCGGTCGCTGCCGGAGCAGCCGGTGCCGGAGCAGTAGCTGCCGGAGCTGGCGCAGGCGTGGCGGATGCGGGCGCGGCTTCGACCACGGGTGCCTGGGCATGGCTGGCCGCCGGGACAAGGGCCAGCAGCGCGACCACGCCGGCGCTTAGCGCGATCACAAGGCGCTTGACGCGAGTGCGGCGTGCGAGCCGCGCTTCGACGCGCTTCAGTGACTGGGTAGGGGCAAACGGGGGCAGGTGCGGCATCGTGGCCTCCTTGGCAATCTTAAGGATTCACATGCCCGGAGGACCCCGTGTGGATCACTCCGGGTGTCTTCCTTTCCATGCTAGGGCGCAAGCCGGGACCACACTGCCGGGTGTGGTCCTACATCGGCGTCAGCGGATGGCGCATTGTCGCCGCACGAGCGCCGCGCCAGGCACTTGCGCAGATCCCATGAAAAAACGGCGCTTTCCTTGCCGGAAAGCGCCGTTGCAGGCTACCCGCGACGCGCTTGCTTACCTGCGGCTCACCAGCCGGGCCGGGACCGACAGCGTCAGCGCCGCGCCTACCACCAGGCACGCGGCCAGCAGGTACATGCCGGAGTCCGTGCTCCTGGTCAGGTCCTTGAGCCAGCCCACCGCATACGGGCTGAGAAAGCCGGCGAGGTTGCCCAGCGAGTTGATCAGCGCAATGCCCGCGGCCGCGCCGGTGCCGGCCAGGAACGACGTGGGCAGGCTCCAGAACAGCGGCAACGTGGTCAGGATGCCGATGGTGGCCAGCGTCAGCGCGAACATGGCCAGCGTGGTATCGGTGGCCCAATGCACCGACAGCAGCAGGCCGAACGCGCCGAGCAGCGCCGGGATTGCGATATGCCAGCGCCGTTCGCCGCTGCGGTCGGCGCTGTGCGCCACCAGCACCATGCCGATCACCGCGCAGCCATACGGGATCGCGGTCAGCAGGCCGATGTCGAGCGCGCTCTTCACGCCGGTCTGCTTGATGATGGTCGGCAGCCAGAAGCTGACGCCGTACAGGCCCATGACGAAGCAGAAGTAGATCGCGCTCATCAGCCAGACGCGCGGGCTGAACATCACGGTGCGGATCGGCGGGTCTTCCTTGTGCGCGTCTTCAGCGGCGATGTTGCGCTCGAGCAGCGCCTTTTCCTCGCCTGTCAGCCACTTGGCGTGCGCGATGCGGTCATCCAGGTAGGCCAGCACCCACAGCCCCACCAGGATCGACGGCACGCCTTCCAGCAGGAACATCCACTGCCAGCCCGACCAGCCGTTGTGGCCGTCGAACGACTGCATGATCCACCCCGACAGCGGGCCGCCGATCACGCCCGACAGCGCGATCGCGGTCATGAAGAAGGTGGTGGTGCGCCCGCGCCGGTTGGCCGGGTACCAGTAGGTCAGGTACAGGATGATGCCGGGGAAGAAGCCGGCCTCGGCAATGCCAAGCAGGAAGCGCAGCACGTAGAACATGGTCGGCGTGGTGACGAACATCATCGCCGCCGAGATCGCGCCCCAGGTGATCATGATGCGCGCGATCCAGATGCGCGCGCCCACCTTGTGCAGGATCACGTTGCTGGGCACTTCGAACAGGAAGTAGCCGATAAAGAAGATGCCTGCGCCCAGCCCGTAGATCGTCTCGCTGAATTTCAGGTCGTTGAGCATCTGCAGCTTGGCGAAGCCGACGTTGACCCGGTCCAGGTAGGCCACCACGTAGCACAGCAGCAGGAAAGGCACCAGGCGCCAGCTCACCTTGCGGTAGGTGGCATCTTCAAAGGCGGCGTCGCCGACGCCGGGGGTTACTGCGGTCGTTGTCATGCCGTCTCCTGAGGATGTTTGCGTTCTTGCGACGCGGTACAGCGGTGTTACGACAAGGAAATGCCGGTGAAGCAGGGCTCAGACGCAGCGCCCGCCGTCGACTTCGATGCAGGTGCCGGTGATGAAGGCGGCTTCGTCGGAAGCCAGGTAGAGGCAGGCATTGGCCACGTCCTGCGGCGTCGACATGCGCCCCATCGGGATGGTGGCGAGGAACTTCGCGCGGTTCTCGGGCGTGTCGGGCATGCCCATGAATTCTTCAAGCAGCGCGGTGGCGCCGATCACCGGGTTGACGCAGTTGACGCGGATATTGTCCTTGCCCAGCTCGGCCGCCATGGCCTTGCTGGCGGTGATGACCGCGCCCTTGCTGCCGTTGTACCAGACCAGCCCAGGCCGCGGGCGGATGCCGGCGGTGGAGGCGATATTGACGAACACGCCGCCGCCGCGCTGGCGGAAGTGCGGGATGAAGGCGCGCGCCGACCAGTAGATGCTTTTGACGTTGACCGCATAGACGCGGTCGAACTCATCCTCGGTGACGTCGAGGATGGGCTTGTTGCGATGGGTGGTGCCGGCGTTGTTGACGACGATATGCACGTCGCCGAAGGCGGCCAGCGCGGCCTCGCGCATGGCCTCGGTATCGTCGCCGCGCGAGACGTCGGCGCGCACCGCGCGCGCCTGGCCGCCGGCCTCGCGGATCGCCGCGGCCACGCGCTCGGCGCCGTCTTCGCGCAGGTCGGCCACCAGCACGCTGGCGCCCTCGCGGGCGAAGGTATGGGCGATGCCTTCGCCGAAGCCGGAACCGCCGCCGGTGACGATCGCTACCTTGTTGGCCAGTCTCATCGCTTGTCTCCTTGTGTTGTGATTTTCGGTGATCGGTGCGGGGAATCGTTCAGTGCGGCGATATCAATGCGAAAACGGCCCCCGCCCGCGCAACGCATTCGCGACCATCATCACCGCCAGCAAAAACGGCAGCGCCACATACAGGCACCAGTGCACGCGGTCGCCCACCACATCGCCCCACTTGCGCTTGAACACCTGCAGCCGCGGCATGCCGGAGGGATTGGTGGCGCGCTTGTTCCGCACGTGCCACGCCATCCAGAAAAAGAAGATGGCAAATGCGACGGAAAGGAAGTTGATGTTACCCATGTTGGATGGCGATGGTTTTCAGTGTGGTGAATCCGTACAGCGCCTCGAAGCCCTTTTCGCGGCCGTAGCCGGACTGGCCGCTGCCGCCGAAGGGCAGCTCAACGCCGCCGCCGGCACCGTAGTTGTTGATAAAGACCTGGCCCGCGCGCAGCTTGTGCGCCAGGCGCAGCTGGCGTCCGCCGTCGCGGGTCCAGACGCCGGCGACCAGGCCGTAGGGCGTGCCGTTGGCCAGCGCGATGGCTTCGGCCTCGGTGTCGAAGGGCATGGCCGCCAGCAGCGGGCCGAACACTTCTTCCTGTGCCAGCCGATGCGCGGGCGGCACATCGCGGAACAGCATCGGCACCTGGTAGTAGCCGGCCTCGGGCGCCTCGGCCACGATCTGGCCCTGCGCCATCACCGCCACGCCGGCGTGCTGCGCGTCGGAGACGAAGTCCCACACGCGCTGCTGCTGCTTGCGGCTGATCAGCGGGCCGCATTCGAGGTCGAGTTCGGCCGGGCCCACGCGCAGCGACTCGAACACCGAGGCAATGCGGTCGAGCAGCGCGTTATAGACCGGGCGCTCCACCAGCAGGCGGCTGCCGGCCGAGCAGGTCTGGCCGGCGTTCTGCACGATGCCGTTGACCACCACCGGCACCAGCGCATCGATGTCGGCATCGGCAAACACGATCTGCGGCGACTTGCCGCCCAGTTCCAGCGTGACCGGCACGTGGTTCTCGGCGGCCAGCTGCGACACCAGCTTGCCGGTCTGCGGCGAGCCGGTGAACGAGATGTGGTGGATGCCGGGATGGCGCGCCAGCGCGGCGCCGGCTTCGTGGCCGTAGCCGGTGATGATATTGAGTGCGCCTTCGGGCAGGCCGGCCTCGGCGGCGATCTCGGCCACGCGCAGCAGCGACAGGCAGGCGTCCTCGGCCGGCTTGACCACGCAGGCATTGCCGGCAGCCAGCGCCGCGCCCACGCTGCGGCCGAAGATCTGCAGCGGGTAGTTCCACGGGATGATGTGGCCGGTCACGCCGTGCGGCTCGCGCACCGTCAGCACGGTGTAGCCGGGGTTGTAGGGGATGGTCTGGCCGTGCAGCTTGTCGACCGCGCCGGCGTAGAACTCGAAGTAGCGCGCCACCGCGCGGGCGTCCGCGCGGGCCTGGCGCAGCGGCTTGCCGGTATCGCGCGCTTCCAGCGCGGCCAGTTCCTCTTCATGCGCGATCAGCGCCACGGCGACGCGGTTGAGCAGGCGCACGCGCTCGGCCGGGGCCATCTGGCCCCAGGCGCCCTCGGCGGCCTGGCGCGCGGCGTGGACCGCAACGTTGACGTCGGTGGCGTTGCCGCGGGCGATCTCGGCGAAGGGCTCGCCGTTGGACGGGTCGAACACCTTGATGCGCAGGCCGTTGTCCGGCGCGATCAGGCGGTTGGCAACAAAGTGCTGGGCATGCATGGGTGGCTCCGGGGCAGCACGAAGGCTGCGGCTATTCAGTGTCGGCTGAAGAATGCGCCATTATCGCGCACGCGGGCGTCGCTGCAACGCGTTGCAGCGGGCAGGGAAGTCAGAACGGGCCTGGCTTGTCAGCAACCGGTCAGGCGCGAGCCGTTATAATGCCCGCCATCCGACAACACAGCGCAGGCATCTGGAGAACCGCATGAGCTTCAACCTCGTCACCCCGGGCAAGGACATCCCCAACGATTTCAACGTCATCATCGAGATCTCGGCCCAGAGCGATCCGGTGAAGTACGAGGCAGACAAGGAAACCGGCCTGCTGTTCGTGGACCGCTTCATCGGCACCGGCATGCGCTATCCGGCCAACTACGGCTACATTCCGCAGACCCTGTCGGGCGACGGCGACCCGGTGGACGTGCTGGTGCTGTCCCCGTTCCCGATCCTGGCCGGCGCCGTGGTGCGCTGCCGTGCACTCGGCATGCTGAAGATGACCGACGAGTCGGGCGTGGACGCCAAGCTGGTCGCCGTGCCGGTGGACAAGCTGTCGCCCGCCACCGCCTACATGAAGGGCCTGTCGGACGTGCCGCAAAACCTGCTGGACCAGATCAAGCACTTCTTTGAGCACTACAAGGCACTGGAAGCCGGCAAGTGGGTCAAGGTCGAAGGCTGGGCCGGCATCGAGGAAGCCCACAAGGAAATCACCGACGGCGTGGCCAACTACAAGAAGTAAGCTGAACCGTCGCTGAAGAAACCCCGCCGCGGCGGGGTTTTTTGTTGCCCGTCGCTTGATGGCGGTTAGGACTCGTCCGTGCCGCTTGCGCTACGCTCGGTCCGTGTCAACCAGGAAGGAGAACCCACCATGAACCGCGCTACTCAGGGCATCAAGCCGATGCAGGGCCTGCCGGAAGTGTTGTCGCCATCGCGCCGCTATGACCGGCTCGCGGTGTGCTTCCATTGGGCGGTGTTCGTGCTGGTGGCGCTGGCGTATGCGGCCATCGAACTGAAGGGCAACTTCGACAAGGGCACGCCGGCGCGCGTGCTGGCCATGGACATCCATGAATGGGCCGGGGCGCTGGTGCTGGTTCTGGCGGTGCCGCGGCTGCTGTGGCGGCTGGTGCGCGGCGCACCGGCGCCGGAACCCGGCCCGCGCTGGATGCATCTGGCGGGAGAAGCCATGCACTGGGTGCTGTACCTGTTCATCCTGGCGCAGCCGCTGCTGGGACTGCTGGCGATGAATGCCGGCGGGCACCTGCTGGCGCTGCCTTCGCTGGGGATCGAAGTGCCCGCGCTGGTGGCGGCGGACCCCGCGCTGAAGGACACGGTCAAGGCCGTCCACGAAACGCTGGGGACCGCGTTCTACCTCGTCATCGGGCTGCATGCGATGGCTTCGCTGTTCCACCACTACATGCTGGGCGACAACACGCTGCGGCGCATGTGGCGCTGAGCGCCACGGCGGCTCAGGAACGGGCAAAGGGATTGCGTTCGCCCAGTTCGTCCAGGTAAGCGTCGATGCCGTGGCGCTCGCGCGCGAGGAAGCGCTCCACGGCATCGGCAAAGTCGGGATGCGCCAGCCAGTGCGCCGAGCGCGTCGCCACCGGCAGGAAGCCGCGCGCCATCTTGTGCTCGCCCTGCGCGCCGCCTTCGAAGGTGCGGATGCCGTGGGCGATGCAGAACTCCAGCGGCTGGTAGTACGCGGTCTCGAAGTGCAGGCAGGGGTGGTATTCGAGCGCGCCCCAGTAGCGGCCGTACAGCGTGCTGACCTGCGGCGCATCGTCGTACACCAGCAGCGACGAGGCGATCGGCTGGCCCGCGCGCTCGGCCACCACCAGCAGCAGGTGCTGCGGCATCGCCGCGCCGATGCGCCGGAAGAAGTCCAGGTTCAGGTAGGGCGTGGAATGGTGCTCGCGATAGGTCTGGCGGTAGCAGCGGTTGAAGAAGCGCCAGGCCTCTTCATCGATCTCGTGGCCGCGCAGGTGGCGGAAGGTGATGCCGGCCTGCGCCACCTGGCGCCGTTCGGCGCGGATGTTCTTGCGCTTCTTCTGTGACAGCGTGGCGAGGAAGTCGTCGAAACTGGCGTAGGGCTTGCTGCCACCTTCGCCGCCATTGGTCCAGTGGAACTGCACGCCGTGCCGCATCAGCATGCCGGCCTGCTGCATCAGCCCGGCTTCGGCCTCGTCGGGAAAAAGAACATGCAGCGACGACATGCCGCTTTCCGCCGCCAGCGCGAGCGCCACCTCCAGCAGCAGCCGGCGGGCCTGCGCATCTTCAGCGAGCAGCCGCGCGCCGCGCACCGGCGTGAACGGTATCGCCGACAGCCACTTGGGGTAGTACTCGATGTTGTGGCGGGCATACGCATCGGCCCAGGCCCAGTCGAACACGTACTCGCCGTACGAATGCGCCTTGGCATAGAGCGGCATTGCCGCGGCCAGCCGGTCGCCCGCCCACAACGTCAGGAAGCGCGGATGCCAGCCGGTCTCGGCGCATGCGCTGCCGCTGGCATGCAACGCATGCAGGAAAGCGTGGCGCAGGAACGGCGTGGGTTCGGGCTGGCGCGCCAGCAGCGCGTCCCAGGCGGCCGGGTCGATCTCGGCCAGGTCGGAGACGATGCGCGTCTGGTAGTCCGAAATGTCCGCTTGGTGGACCTTCTGGTCGTCTGCGCGGCTGCCTGTGGCCGCCGTGTCGCCGGAATCCGACTGCATGGGCTGTAGCTGAAGGGGTGGAGACGGGATTGCCGCGCGCGACGGCGCATGGCGCGGCTCGAGTCTACCGGAAACGGCGTGCAGGCGCTGCGGCAAGGCACGGGCGGCGCGCCCCCGGGTAGCGACGTAGAATGGCGGATATGCGTCACCCCCAGGTTCAGGCGCGGATGACCCGCCCCATGCCTGCCATACCCCAGGGCCCGAAATGAAGACTCCGTTTTTCAACCTCTATTCCCACGGCTTTGCCCGCGTGGCGGTCGGCGTGCCGGTCTGCCGCGTGGCCGATCCGGCTTTCAATGCGCGCGAGACGCTGGCGCTGGCCACGCAGGCTGCGCAGCGCGGCGCGGTGCTGGCCGCGTTCCCCGAGCTGGGCCTGTCGGCCTACACCTGCGACGACCTGTTCCACCAGCGCACGCTGCTCGATGCGTGCGAGGCGGCGCTCGGCACCATCGTCGAAGCTTCGCGCAAGCTGCCGCTGGCGATGGTGGTGGGCATGCCGCTGCGCGTGCAGCACCAGCTGTTCAACTGCGCCGTGGTGGTGGCCGCGGGCCGTGTGCAGGGCGTGGTGCCAAAGTCGTTCCTGCCCAACTACTGGGAATTCTATGAAGGGCGCCAGTTCAGCGCGGCCGACTGCGCCACGGTCGACAGCGTGCGGCTGCTGGGCCAGGACGTGCCGTTCGGCGCCGGGCTGCTGTTCGATATCGAAGGGCTGCCGTTCTTCCGCTTCCATGCCGAGATCTGCGAAGACGTGTGGGTGCCGGTGCCGCCGTCGTCGTTCGCCGCGATGGCGGGCGCAACCGTGCTGGTGAACCTGTCGGCATCGAATATCGTGATCGGCAAATCGGGCTACCGGCACCAGCTGGTGTCGCAGCAGTCGGCGCGCTGCCTGGCGGCGTACCTGTACACCTCGGCCGGCAAGGGCGAGTCGTCCACCGACCTGGCCTGGGACGGGCAGGCATTGATCTACGAGAACGGCGAAATGCTGGCCGAATCCGAGCGTTTCTCCGACGACTCGCACCTGCTGTTCGCCGACGTCGATGTCGAGCGCCTGTCGCGCGAACGCATGCACCAGGTCACCTTCGGCCATTCGGTGCGCCGGCACAAGGCCGAGGTGGAAGCGTTCCGCGTGGTCACCTTCGCGCTCGACCTGCCGCGCGAGAAGTCGCTGCCGCTGGCACGCAACGTGGCGCGCTTCCCGTATGTGCCGGCCGATCCGCGCCAGCGCGACGAGCGCTGCATGGAGGTCTACAACATCCAGGTGCAGGCGCTGGTGCAGCGGCTGTCGGCCAGCAAGATCAGCAAGGTGGTGATCGGCGTCTCGGGCGGGCTGGATTCGACGCACGCGCTGCTGGTCTGCGCCAAGGCAATGGACCGGCTGGGACTGCCGCGCGCCAATATACTCGCCTACACCATGCCCGGCTTCGCCACCAGCGACCGCACGCTGGACCAGGCGCGCAAGCTGATGCAGGTGGTGGGCTGCAGCGCCACCGAGATCGATATCCGTCCCAGCTGCCTGGCCATGCTGAAGGACCTGGGCCATCCGTACGCCGCCGGCGAGAAGGTCTATGACGTGACCTTCGAGAACGTGCAGGCCGGCGAGCGCACCAACCACCTGTTCCGGCTGGCCAATTTCCAGGGCGCGATCGTGATCGGCACCGGCGACCTGAGCGAGCTGGCGCTGGGCTGGTGCACCTATGGCGTGGGCGACCACATGTCCCACTACAACGTCAACGCCAGCGTGCCCAAGACGCTGATCTCGCACCTGGTGCGCTGGGTCGCCGAAACCGGCCAGATCGGCGAGGGTGGGGCGGACGTGCTGCTGGCAGTGCTCGATACCGACATCAGCCCCGAGCTGGTGCCCGGCGACAGCAACCATGGCCCGGAGCAGAAGACCGAAAGCACCATCGGGCCGTACGAGCTGCAGGACTTCAACCTCTACTACACGCTGCGCTTCGGCTTCACGCCGTCCAAGATCGCCTTCCTGGCCCAGCACGCCTGGGGCGACCGCGAGCGCGGCGTGTGGCCGTACGGGCCCGAGGTGGCGCGCAACCAGTACGGGCTAGCAGAGATCAAGCGCAACCTCGCGATCTTTCTCGACCGCTTCTTCCGCACCAGCCAGTTCAAGCGGTCCTGCATCCCGAACGCGCCCAAGGTGGGGTCGGGCGGTTCGCTGTCGCCGCGCGGCGACTGGCGCGCGCCGAGCGATTCGGAGTCGGCGGTGTGGCTGGCGGACCTGGAGAAGGTGCCGGACTGATGCCCCAGTGTCGCTGAGCAGTGAAATGGCCAGCACTGTGCGGGCCATTTTCCTGCGGGAGCGCCGTCAGGCGGCAAGCGCTCGCCGCCACTGGCCACGCAGCGCCGGATTTCCTGCCTAGACTGCGCGCCGTTTGCATTCGAAGCAGAGGAAATCAGATGAAGCCAACTTTGACGAAGCGGGCCAGGGTTCCCGCCCTGCTGCTGTTGTGCTGCGTGGGTCTCGCGGCCTGCATCCAGGCGCCGATCCGGCGCCACGAAGGCGAGCCGCTGCTGCGGCACCGCCAGGGCGGCGCACGGGAACACGTCGGCGGCGTCGACATCTGGATGCGGGGCGAGCCGCCGCGACCATACGAGGTGCTGGCCTACACCACCGTGGAAACCGCGGAGGGGTGGATCGGCGAGCGCTTCCTGCTGAAGCGGGTTGCCTCCCGGGTGCGCGAAGCCGGCGGCGACGCTGCGCTGATAGGTGACCAGCGCAGCCGGCTGGTGGCGTTGCAGCGCGCGGGCAGGCATACCGAGCTGGCGGATTTGCACGCCAGGCCGGGCAACCGGATGCGTACCAGTTCGAGATCATCGCGCCGGCGCCTGGGATGCTCACTGCCTCCAGCGGCATGCGCATCGAACCGGACGCGACGCTGGAGACCGCCAGTGACGACATCGACACGCTGCTGGTGGCGGGCGGCCCCACGCTATGGAAGCAGGCGCCGGATGAAGGTTCGCGCCATCCCCTCAAGCGCGTGGCTGCCCTGGCCGGCTTGGCGATCCCAACAACCTGCGGCGCGCCTTTTTGCGTCGTGTCGGAGTGGCGCCTTCGGACTATCGGCGCCGCTTCCTCAGCACGGCGTGACCGGGTGATTTGCACAGGGTTTGCACAGGCTCTGCACAGGATTTCCCGGGGGCTGTCCACAGGGTTGTCCACAGGCACAAGCGGCATCGCGCGGCCCTGCGATGCGCGCTGTCGAACGTTCCGGCCGCGCCCGGCGCGGGATTGCGGGGAATGCATGGCGCCAATGGCTGTTAAAATGCCAGCCGGAGAGCGCCGCGTCCGCGGTGGTGCGCCGCCAGGCGCGTGAACAAACATAACCAGGGGCCAGTCATGAAGCAGATTACCGCCATCATCAAACCGTTCAAGCTCGACGAGGTGCGTGAGGCACTGGCTGACGTCGGCGTGACCGGGCTGACGGTGACCGAGGTGAAGGGATTTGGCCGCCAGAAAGGGCATACCGAGCTCTACCGAGGCGCCGAATACGTCGTCGACTTCCTCCCCAAGATCAAGATCGAGGTGGTGGTGGCCGAGAACCAGCTGGACACCGTACTTGACGCCATCGTCAAGGCCGCGCATACCGGCAAGATCGGCGACGGCAAGATCTTCGTGACCGAGATCGAACGCGTGATCCGCATTCGTACCGGCGAGCAGGACGAAGCCGCGGTCTGATAGCGCCGGCTGCAAATGCGAGAAAGCCGCCCAACCGGGCTAATGCCGTTCAGTTAAGGTCCTTTCTGAGGAACCGGACGGTGTAGCGCTTAGGCAGGG